>JBLXCH010000144.1:0-7842 GCA_048265065.1 Motiliproteus sp.
AATTCCTTACGACCGTGCTGCAAACCGCGCCGGCCGCCTACTGGGCAGATACGCTGCAAGCGGCCAACATCGCTGCGGCCGTTCCCCAGTCCATTGAATCGCTGCGCGAGCAGTACAGCCGTGAAGGTGACGGCACCGTGGGCATCGACAAGGGCAGCTTTGCCTTCTCGATCCACCGCGACCACCCTAGCGGTCACTGCCTGACCCAGATCGACCACTTGGCGATCCGCCCGGCCGAGGCCAGCATCAAGGCTGTCAGCCTGCCCGAGCGCTGGGGTCACTCGACCCGCAAAGTGTTGGCTGATGCCGGTTACAGTGCGAGCGAAATCGAGTCAATGATCGACCGCAACATCGCCAGCCAGGGCTGGGCCAGGGAGTACCTGCCGAGCTGAGCCAGACACCGGAGGCGGGCTGTCGCTCGCCTCCGCCCTTCCCTGCCTTTTCCATTAACTTGCAGCGAGCCCGGCCTCGAGCCATCGTGCAAGCACTCAAACGCTGCCTGAATAGATCAAACGATACGGGACGATAACTGGCGCGCAGCCTGCACCAGGTTCTTCGAGTAGGTTCTTGCATCCTGCGCATTCAGAAACTCACCCGTTATAGCGGCACTGATGGCCGCTACCGGCTCGTTTCTCAAATTCAGGATGGGGGCGGCAATACAGCTGACCTGGCTGTTGATCTCACCCTGTGTCACGGCGTACCCCAGACGCTTGGCACGAGACAGATCCTCATTGATCTGATCCAGACTCTCCCTGATTGCCGAATTGGCTTTCTCCTCCCCTTTGAAATAGCTGCGCTGGAATTCGTTCGAGCGCATGGAAAGAATCGCCTTGCCGGCAGCGGACTGATGCAACGGCATGGTCTGACCAATAAGGATATTGAAGGCGCTGCTCAGCGAGGACTCCACCTTTGAAACCACGACGACCTTGTTGCCTACAGGAACACAGAGAAAAATCGATTTGTGGATCTCGTTCTTCAGTATCTCGGCGATCGGATAGAAGAACGGAATGATGCTCTGTTTGTTATAAATGGTAGAGGCAATTTGAAAAATTCTAGAGCCTATACAATAGGATTTCTTGCGACTCGGATCGAGTGCCACCAGCTGATGGTCTAGCAGCGCATTGATGATGCGATGGCCGCTGGCCGCGGCGATACCGGTTTGCTCGCAGATTTCTGACAGCGTCAGGGGATAGGCTGAAGCGGCAAGCAGGTCCAGAATCATAACGCTGCTATCCACAGCCGGCGCCTTGGATTTTTCTTTAACTTCCACAACTTTCACCTATTTTCCATATACGGAAATATAGTTCAATTTATGCCACTTTACTGCGCGCAACGCCAACGCTGTCATCATAAATCCAGCAGCAACCTTTCGCTGGAAAGAGACCTCTCCCTCAGCCGTTCAGCCACAACACGAGCCCTTCGTTTCTGCGAGCTATCGCACATGCGACTTCCAACCCGGTGAACACTATACGAAAAGCCCGGCTCGATTCAAACACCCCGACCAGCAGGCCCGCAGAATAATCATCAACGGTATTGGCAGAGGAACGCGAATGTCCAAATTATAACCTAATTTCCATATATGAAAATATCTTTTCTCCTATGGAATTTAATTGACAGCCCATCGACTGCCTTTTAGGATGCGCTCATCAACACTAAGGAATCTGTCATGCGTATCGACAAGAATTTTGTTAACAACGAATTTGTAAGCTCCACCAAGGGAGCAATGCTGTCGGTCTATAACCCGGCGACTGAGACAGTTGTCGGGCAGGTGCAGTCTGCGACCACAGAAGAAGCGATCGAAGCAGTGGCAATCGCTGCTGAAGCACAGAAGGGCTGGCGCCAACTGACGAGCATCGAGCGTGCCGGATATATGCACAAACTCGCCGATGCCCTGCTTGCACATAAAGACGCGATCGGCCAGGCACTGGCTGATGAATCGGGCAAAAGCCTGGAAGACGCCACCAACGAAGCGATCTACGCCGCCGAGATCACTCGCTACCATGCTGAATGGGCGCGCCGTATCGAAGGCGAGATCATTCCGAGCGACACCCCCTCTGAAAGTCTGCTGCTACAGCGTGAACCGATCGGTGTTGTGGCTTGCCTGATCCCTTTCAACTACCCGGTTTATACACTTCTGCGCAAAATTGCACCGGCCCTGATTACCGGTAATGCGGTGGTGGTAAGACCCAGCAACAACACCCCTGGTTCTGCATTTGAAATTGCCAAAGCCGTGCAGGATTCCGGAATGCCGGCAGGCGTAGTGAACATCCTGACCATGGATCACGCGACGGCGGAAAGCGTTTGTACTCACCCGAAAGTCGGCATGATCACCCTGACAGGCAGCGTAGGTGCAGGACGCAAGGTGCTGGAATACTCGCAGGTCAATATCGCCAAATCCTCACTGGAGCTAGGCGGAAAGTCTCCCGCCATCGTGGAAGCCGACGCCGACCTGGAAAAAGCCGCGCGCGAGATCGTTGCGTCCAAGACAACCAACTGCGGCCAACTCTGTACAGCCATCGAGCGTGTCTATGTACATGCAGCGGTCTATGAACAGTTTGTTGAGTTGCTGCGTTCCAATCTGGCCGAACGTCAGTACGGTGACCGAGCTGTCAATCCGGGTTTTATGGGCCCGCTGATCAATGAAAACGCCCGTCTCAACATACACCAGATGGTCGAGCGCGCGATTGATGACGGCGCCAAACTGGAAGTGGGCGGCTACATTCCCGAAGGTCCCGGACACTTTTACCCCCCAACCCTGCTGACCAACTGCCGGCAAGATATGGAGATCGTGCAGGAAGAAATCTTTGGCCCGGTCCTGCCCGTGCTCAAGTACAGCGATGCCGATGAAGCCCTGGCGCTCGCCAACGATCATCAGTTCGGTTTGGCCTCCGTGATCTATACCGAGAACTACCGCACAGCGATGAAAGTCGCCAACAATATTGAAGCCGGCGAGATCTATATCAACCGCACCCCATCCGACCCTTACCAGGGTTACCACGCCGGCTGGAAACGCTCCGGTCTCGGCGGCGACGACGGCAAGCACGGCATGCTGGAGTTCACCCAAACCCGACTGGTGGTACTCAACTACTAAAGAACCTAACAGCCAGCCCAGGGGATAACCGCATCCGATATTCGGGTGCGGTTGAGCCTGCAAGGGCTCAACTCCAACCTTAAATATAAAGAGTCATAGGAATAACAACTAAATGGCCAATACTATTGTTCAAGCTTCCGCGTCTGTCGGAAAAAAAATAGACCTGAAACGCTATTTTCAATTTAGTTTATTGCTACTGGCTGCAGGTGCAATATTCCCCCTGATGTACCTGCGTCAGAATTTCGAAACATCTATTCTGGAAACTTTCCAGATTACAACCAGTGACTTGGGGAATTATTACTCCATGCTGGGCCTAATGTATTTCGTCTGCTACCTGCCCAGCGGCTGGCTGGCTGACCGGCTATCCCCTCGCCTGCTGGTCACTTTCTCAATGGTGGCTACCGGCGTTTTTGGACTGTGGTTTGCCTCGATACCATCGAAAGAAGTACTGGTATATATCTTTCTGGGCTGGGGTTTTGCTGCCGGATTAACGTTCTGGGCGTCGATGCTTAAAGGCGTCAAGTTACTGGCCCACAAAGATGAGCAGGGACGATTCTTTGGAATTCTCGACGGCGGACGCGGCCTGGTTGAGGCTGTACTAGCGACGATCGCAATCGCCATCTTCGCCTACGCCGTTGAAACGAGCGGCCTCAGCAATGAGCTGGCATTGAAGCAGGTGGTTTACATGTACTCCTTCACCTGTATCGCTATCGGGTGCCTGACTTTTCTGTTCTTTTGCGGCGGCAACTCCGTCGAAGAAAAAGACAGTCCAAAAGGCAGTGGCAATCTGATTCAAGACCTCAGGTTCCTCTCATCCATTCCTGAACTCTGGATGGTTGCCCTCATCATTTTCTGTGGTTACCAACTGTTCTGGGCGACATATTCTTTCTCTGCCTTTATGCAGGAAGGCTATCAGATGAGTGCCGTTACTGCGGGCTTTATTACCGTAGCCAAACTATGGATGCGCCCGATTGGTGGCATTGGAGCCGGCATCCTGGGCGACAAGTACGGTAAAGAGAACATTCTGGCTACAGCCCTTCTGGGCGCGACGCTAGGACTGGTCTCACTGATCCTGTTTCCGCAGCTGAGCTCGGTTTACCTCCTGCTAGCGATCGTACTGTTCATTGGCGTGCTCACTTACGCTATCCGCGGGCTTTATTGGGCAATTCTTGACGACTGTGATATTCCCATGCACGTCACCGGTTTGGCGATAGGCGTTATTTCCCTGATCGCATATACACCGGATATTTTCCTACCGCAGCTCAATGGCTTTATTGCCGCTCGTTATGAAGGCATCACTGTATACAACCTCTACTTTGGTTATATAGCTGTGATGGGCATGCTCGGCACCCTGGCCGCACTCAAACTGAAAAAAATGACCGCTAAGAAAAAGGCATTATGATGAAAGTCGTATCCTGTGAAACCCATGTCGTCGCAACACCGCCCCCCATGTTGGCGGTATGTACTGGATCTTTGTTTGCCTGAAAACCGACTGTGGTATTGAAGGCGTTGGTGAGGTGTATGCGGCCACTTTTCATCCCAAGGTGATGGTACCCGCCATTAATGATGTGTTTGAGCGCTGCCTGCAGGGCAACGATCCCCATCATGTCGAACGCTTCTTCCGCGAAGCCTACTCAAGCGGCTTCACCCAGCGGCCGGACCTAACCATGATGGGGATTGTCAGCGGGCTGGAAATGGCCTGCTGGGATATTATCGGCAAAGCTGCGGGCAAACCCGTGTATGAACTCATCGGTGGCAAGGTTCACGATAAACTGCGCTGTTACACCTATCTGTACCCCAGGGACAAGAACGGTGATTACAACTACGATAACGTCGAATTGGCGGTCGAGTGTGCACTGGAAAACAAGGAGCGCGGCTTTACAGCATTGAAGTTTGACCCTGCGGGCCCATATAGCGCCTACTCCGGTCACATGCTGTCACTGGAAGCGATGGATAAAAGCGCGACATTCTGTCAGCGCATTCGCGAAGCGGTGGGCAACAGCTGCGACCTGCTGTTCGGCACCCACGGCCAAATGACGCCGGCCTCAGCCATTCGACTGGCCAAGCGCCTGGAACCTTTCGATCCGATGTGGTTTGAAGAACCGGTACCGCCGGGTCAGAGCGAAGCCATGGCTCGAGTGGCGCAAAACACCAGCATTCCCGTTGCCACGGGCGAACGCCTGACCAGCAAGTACGAGTTCCACGACGTGCTGAAGCACAACGCAGCCTCTATCCTGCAAATGAATCTGGGGCGGGTCGGCGGCATTCTGGAAGCCAAGAAAATTGCAGGTATCGCCGAAGCTTACTACGCCCAGATTGCGCCACACCTGTACAACGGTCCGGTCGGCGCAGCCGCCAGTATCCAGCTAGCCGCGGCCACGCCTAACTTCCTGATTCAGGAAAGCATCGGGACCTGGGACGGATTCCATGCCGACGTACTGCAACAGAAGATCGAGTGGAAAGACGGCTATATCATTCCGTCAGACAAACCCGGGCTGGGCATTGATCTGGACATGAATGTGGTGAAAGCAAACTCGCCTTACACCGGCAAGGCGCTGCACCTGAGCATGGACTCAAGACCGTACGACTACAAAGAGCAATCGACCACTGACTGGAAAGCACAACCGGAGCGCTAAGTATGGAATACGATTTTATTATCGTAGGTGCCGGCTCAGCCGGCTGCATCCTGGCCCACCGCCTCAGCGAGTCGAAGCAGTACAGCGTGCTGCTCCTCGAGGCGGGCGGCAAGGACAGTTCACCCTGGATTAAATTGCCGGTCGGCTTCGCCAAGACCTACTACAACCCGCAGTACAACTATATGTACTACAGCGAGGAAGAAGACAGCATGGCCGGTCGCAAGCTCTATGCCCCACGCGGCAAAGTGCAAGGCGGTTCCGGATCGATTAACGCCATGATCTACGTGCGTGGCCAAGCGGCTGACTTCGATGACTGGGCGGCCGCTGGCAACGAGGGATGGTCGTATGAAGAGGTTCTGCCGTACTTCAAGAAGCTGGAGCAACACCCGGCTGGCGATACAAAATACCACTCCAGCAAGGGGTTAATCGGCATTACGCCGATGAAGGACGGGGCTCACCCTATATGCCAACATTATTTGAATGGGGCACAACAGCTGGGCTACCCGCTAAATGACGACTTTAATGGTGAGACGCTTGAAGGTGCCGGCATATATGAAGCCAATATTCGTAATGGACAGCGCGACTCCAGCAATACTGCCTATCTGAAGCCCGCACTCAAGCGCCCGAATCTGCATATCATGCGGGTCAGCATGGCGGAAAAAGTGATTCTGGACGAAAGCAACCGCGCGGTAGCCGTTCAGGTCCGCAGTGACGACGGGGTTGAGACTATATCGGCCAGGCGCGAAGTCATTCTGGCGGCAGGCGCGGTGGACTCGCCCAAACTGCTGCAGCTATCCGGTATCGGTGACCAGGCCCTGCTCGACAAGCATCAGGTTCCATTACGCAAGCACCTGCCTGCCGTGGGTCAGAACTTGCAGGATCATCTTTGCGTCAGTTATTACTTTCGCGCCAACATGAAAACCCTCAACGACGACTTTTTATCCTACTGGGGGCAGGCAAAGGCGGGTATCCAGTATTTGGTCAATCGGACTGGGCCACTCAGCATGAGCGTCAACCAATCCGGCGGTTTCTTCAAGGGCGACGAGAACGAGCAACGGCCGAACATCCAGTTGTACTTCAACCCGATGTCCTATCAGATTCCCAATGACCCAAACGCAAAGATGATGCCCGAACCTTATTCGGGATTCTTGGTAGCATTCAATTCATGCCGCCCCAGCAGCAAAGGCAAAATTGAAATTGCATCGGACAAACCGCAGGATGCCGCGCTAATCCAGCCAAATTACCTTTCTACCGAGAAAGATATTCAAGAAGTGATTCAGGGCAGCAAACTGATTCGCAAGATCATGAGTGCGCCGGCACTGCAAGCTATCACGGAAGAGGAGGTGCTTCCCGCTGACAGCGTGCAGGACGAGGAAAGTATGCTGCGATACTTCCGTGAAAAGGGTGGCTCGATTTATCACCTGTGCGGCTCCTGTGCGATGGGGCCGAACGCAGACTCTGCCGTGGTGGATAACCGACTGCGCGTGCATGGCATAGCCGGACTGCGCGTGATCGATGCCTCTATCTTCCCCAACATCACCTCCGGCAATCTAAATGCGCCGACAATGATGGTGGCAGAAAAAGGCGCAGCATTGATATTGCAGGATCATCAGGGCTGATCCATAAGTGCGGATATTGTATTTAGCCAGACGGGTTAAATGATTGCGCAGGGATGCGACGTCTTTGATCAGCGGTCAATATAAGGTTCATCGCGTTTTACCGGGAAATGCGGCTTTGATCTTCAAAAAGCAGTAGTCATTATCCCGGTATCCGTATGCCATCCGCTTGAGCACTTCGATACGGTTATTCATTCCTTCCGGCACGGCGTATTGAGCCCGAAGACGGCGCTTGCCTCGAAACATCGGATGAGAGTCAGCATCTGGCCACAGCACTGCTGAGTTTTACGCTCGGTGCAGTACTGCCGGGATTCCTGATATCGAGCCCATTCCTCAAGCGTGGCAAGCTGCCTGACACGGCCCCGTCTACGCCGGGGAATGCAGTGCGCGCCCGTCAACCGGGCCCTGCTGTGGCTCGCCACCGGCAACGTCAAATGCCTTGCGCCGTCCCATCAACATGAATGCCGCGGGCACGAAATAAAACGACAGCAGCGTGGTC
>JBLXCH010000145.1:0-7834 GCA_048265065.1 Motiliproteus sp.
CCAGACCAGACCAGACCAGACCAGACCAGACCAGACCAGACCAGACCAGACCAGACCAGACCAGACCAGACCAGACCAGACCCGCTATTGAGGTGCTTTGTTAGTGGGTTCTAATATCATAAGAAGGGAAGGAATCAGGAGTAAGATGAGCAAGGTGCCGTAAGCCAGGCCAAAGACTAACGAGGTTGCCATGGGGATTAAGAACTGAGCTTGTAACGATGTTTCCAGCAATATTGGAGAAAGGCCCGCAATCGTTGTTAATGAAGTTAACAAAACGGCTCTTAAACGCTGTCTCGCCGCCTGTATGATCGCAGCGAAGTGTTCTACGCCTTGCTCTCTTAAAGAGCGATAGAAAGTGATTAACACTATAGAGTCATTAATTACAATTCCAGAAAGCCCAAAGATTCCAAAAAGCGAAAGCAGGGTGAGGTTTTGCCCCATAATCATATGGCCTAAAATTGCGCCGGTGATTCCTAAAGGAATCGTTGCCATCACCGCAAGTGCCCAAAGGTACGATGAGAAAACCCACGCTAAAATGATGTAGATAAGCACAAAGGCAAGGCCTGCGCCGATTAGCATGTCTGCCATTGTTTCCCGTTCGTCGGCTTTCTTCCCCTCAAAGCTGTAACTGATTCCATATTGCCCTGTTATTTGCTTCAACGGCCCCTCAGCAAGTGAGGTAAGAACCTCGTTGGCGTTGGTCTGTGCATCATCTATGTCAGCTTTGACGATGATGGCAAGTTGCCCGTCAACCCGTTTTAATGTGTCCAAGCCTCGTTGAGTGCGGATATCAATCACATTTGACAGTGGCACTATATCGCCGTTTGGCAGGGCTAATGGGAATTGTTCTAGCATGCTTAATCGATTTTGTTCATCATTAGGCAAGCTAACGCGGACTTCAATTTCGTCGTCGTTATCGTAATACAGTTGGACTAGACGGCCATCTAATGCTGCTCTTAATTGATTACCTACAGAACGTAGATTAAGCCCTAAACTTTGTCCTTGTGTATTGAGTGCGTAGATCCATTGCTCGGTGCCATAGGGTAAATCATCCTCGATATTAAGGACGCCGTTGTAGCCCTGTAATATATCCTGGAGATCTATAGACGCCGCTTTAAGTGTTTCAACACTGCCGCCGGATAACTTTACTTCAATAGGTTTACCGGGTGGTCCTGATGTGGCTTGGTTAATGCTTAAGCGTTCTAGCCCAGCAGGCATGATGATTTTACTGCGCCATTTATCGATCAGCTCAATGTTCGGTACTTTTCGATCTTCCGCAGCAACAAGTTGGATAAATAATGATCCGTACTCATCTCCTGAGTCGGCACGGGCATTTTCAGTGAACTGAGCACGTTTATTGTAGCGAATAGCAATATCGACGAGTTTTTTATCAAACTCGGCTTCTGCTGATTCTAGTGACGCTTCCAAATGAGCAAGAAAACGGTCAATTTCTTGGTTATCGGTACCGGAGGCAAACTGAACATTAGCGGTAATCGAGTCCCCATCAACCTCAGGGAAAAATGTAAATTTAATCCTCCCACCTGAAACTAGGCCAATAGCAAATACAAATATTGTGATTGCTATGGCCAGTGTAACCCAGCGAAAGTGCACAGCGAGTCGTACTGTTTTATGAAATTGGTTATCTCTAAAGTGATTGAAACGCTGATCAATCCACTGCCTCATCTTACCTTCTTTCCCGTGGCCTTGATTCTTCAAGCTGTGATGTAAATGCCCAGGAAGAATAAGAAAACATTCTACTAAGGAAGCGATAATGACGCAGATTACTACCGTCGGAATATCAATGAGTATATTGCCGATAATACCGCCAATGAGGCTTAATGGTAGGAATGCTGCAATTGTCGTTAAAGAGGAAGCCACCACTGGTGCTAACATGCGCCGTGCGCCCCCAATGGCTGCTTGAGATCCAGATTCACCGTTTTGATAGTGAGAGAGGGAGTCTTCGCCGACCACGATTGCATCATCAACGATAATGCCTAAAGCCATAATTAGGCCGAATAGGCTAATCATATTGATGCTGCCGCCAATGAGATACATGACAGCAAGAGCCGCTAAAAATGAAACCGGAATGCCAACAGTAACCCAGAACGCTACTCTGACATTTAGAAATAAAAATAAAATACCAATCACTAAAACGAGCCCACCGAGGCCATTTTTGAGCAAGAGGTTTATACGGCCCTGAACCAGCTCCCATTTTTCCTCATAGACATGTAACTCTATGCCTTGTGGAAGAGTGGGGATTGTATCCTCGACCCAGTCTCGCATAGTTTTTGCGGCTTTTAGGGTGTCTTCATTTTCAGTACGAAAAAGAGAAAGCTCAACGGCGGGTTGACCTTGGTATTCGACAACCACTTGGTCTTTTTGGGCGCGTTCTTGAATGATGGCGACATCGCCTAGTTTAACTAACTGTCCATCTTGTTCTGAAATGATGTTGATATCATTAAAGCCTTCCACGCTGCGCTGTTGCCCCATCGCCCGAACTTGGCGAGCACTGCTACCGTTGCCTAGGGTACCCGCAGGTAAATCTTGGCTGGCGTCGTCGATACGGCTGGCGATATCGGTGAGGGATAAATTCAGTTCGTAAAGTTGAGAGGTGGGTATTTCGATGGCAATTTCTTTTTCTGGAAGCCCTGAAATTTCGACTTTTTTGATACCTTGATCCAATAAGCTTCGTTCATAACTACGAACTAAAGGGCGAAGCTCTTCAAGTTTCACATCACCAGTGATCAGTATTTTAGCAATTTCATCGTAGCGGATGATCTGTTGCACAACCGGTTGTTCTGCATCTTCAGGGAAGTTGCGTAAGCCGTCGACCTTTTGTTGTACTTCATCTTTAAGCCGGCTGATGTCAGCGCCTTCTACTGCGACAATCCGTATGGATGCAATCCCTTGATCAGAGGAGGATACAACTTCATCAATAAAATTGACGCTTTCAAGTTCTTGCTCAATAGGAACAGTGATATTGCGTTCGACGTCTTCGGCTGAAGCACCACTCCAGACTACGCTGACGGTAACCATATCCAACTCAAAATTAGGGAAGAATTGAGTGTTTAATTGCTTGATCCCCCAAGCCCCAGCAAGGATGAGTAAAAACATCAGCAGGTTTGCGGCAACCCTATGCGTGGCAAAAAGCGGAATAATGCCTCTTGGTTGATGTTGGGCCATGGAGTGTTGGGTCATGGAGTAGTAGACCCGATAAGATTAACTTTTAAACCGTTGACGGCGGTAGGTAGTTGAGTCGTAATAAGTAAATCATCTTTTTGCAGAGCATCAGACTTGATGAGAATGCCGAGCTTCTCATCGTCAATGGCTTCGCCAAGGCGCTCAATATCCACGGCAATGAGACGATTGTCGCCGACCTTATAAACTCTATGCGTGCCATAGAGAGCCTGAGGTGGAATCAAGATAGCGTTTTTGACGCTGGGCAATTGCAGTTCAAGCTCAAATGATCGACCCAGCTCAAGTTGAGTGCTCTTGCTGTCTAAATGGAAGAAACCAAAAACTCCCCCTTGGCCGCTACGTATCTCGCTGGCAAGACGATCAAGTTTGAATTCGTAAGAAGCGCCGTCAACGGTGGTGGTCGCGCTGACCGATTGCTCATTAGCTAAGGCTTGGCGAATAACAGGCAGGTAACGGGAGGGAATTTGCCCTTTAAGTTCCAGCGCGTTGGTTGAATATATTCGAACTAGTGGGGTTCCTTGGTTTGTTCGTTCCCCAGGTGAAACAAGCACTTCACTCACGCGGCCATCAAAAGGGGCGGTGATTTGCGTGCGATCAAGGTCAAGGATTGCTTTGTCGAGTGCTGCCTGAGCTTGTAACTGATTGGCTTCAAGCTTGGCTAAGCGACTTGGGTGTTCGTTAATTTCAGTTTGGCGACTATTTAAACTGAGTAATTGTTGTTGGTATGAACGTTCGGCTTCTTCTAGTTGGATCTCTGAACTTAGATTTTTCCCTTTTAGTGAACGATATCGTTCCACAGTACGACGTGTTAGAGCGACTAAAGCACGTTCATTTTCGATGGCTTTCAGGTCCGCTTCATAGCGCACCTTTTCTGCGTCAATCTCAGCGTTTATCGCATTGCGTGCGCCTAATTGCTGTTGATATGTGAGTTCGATATCACTTCTATCAAGAGAAACGAGAGTTTGGTACTGATGGATCTCCTCACCTTCTGAAACTGCGACGTTATCGATGTAAGCGTCTACCGTAGCGGTAATTTCGCTATTCATTTGGGTGGTAACTTGTCCATATATTTGGATGATTGGGTTATAAGCCCCAGGGCTAACGCGAAGCGTGCTTACGTTCCAGCTGCGTTCCTCAACGGCTGAGGGTGTAGCTTCAGGCTTAGATTTGACTAAAAATGAATAGCCAGCAAAACCGGTGACTAATATAACCAGTGCGATAAGCGCTTGTTTACGCAAAGAAGGTTTAGTGACTGAAACATCAGACTGGCTCATTTATCTTTAAAAACTCCACATAAAGTAGATAGCAAAATTGGTGGGGTGGTATTGCTGGTTCAAAACAGACTATATCCCGATAGGTAAGAGCGTTGTTGATGCAACGCCTTGAAAGACAGAGTTGATTTGCCGGTCAGTCTTTCCTGCAACAATTTTAGCCATCATGTCTTGTAGACCAATCATTTTACCAAAGAGGCGCTCGAAGCTTAGGTTGGCAATGTTATTATGAATGCCATTGGTTAGAAGGTATGGATGGCCACTTTCATCACGGAAGCTTCTTAATCGCCATGCAATAATTTCTAGGTTACGAGCGCTGTTGTAGATTTTTTGATGATCAAGATCATCGAGTAAATAAAATTCAAATTTATTCTCAAACGCCGCATGTAGCATGCTACGAATACCCACCATTAGAGCAAAGACTCGGTCGCCTCGAAAATCGTCATCAAAAGCAAGATTGATGGCATCAAGCGTGATCTCGCCGTCTAGCTCATCAAAAACGTAAGTTGGTGGTGTTGCACCTAGTTGGCGTAGGCGTGTTTCTACCGACATTCCGGGAGACTTACTGAGCTCTCGAGGATTTCTTTTGTACAGTTTAATCATCAATTCACGATTATATTGGTACAGCGTAGTGACATAGGTATCGGCAACCATGTCGACATCACTTTTTGCTAAGTTTTTAATATTGAATGTCTTACCGCAACCGCTTAGGAGCAGCGGCAGTGTGAAAACTAGAGATAACGCGAGTAGGCGCTTAGATATACGAGTTAGCATCTTCATATAATCATTCTATCGACTGATAAATCGCTTTGTAAAACACTGACTTCCATTAAAAAAATCTTGCTGCGACTAATCTAGCACAATCTTATCGAGCAATACTTACCTTAAATCATTGAATGTCGTTATCACCCTCCTTATATTGGCGGCACATTCCTGATTAACTAATTGGAGCAGCTTGTGTCAGAAGATAAAAATCTATCATCGATACGCAGAGATTACTCAGTTGGATCATTAGAACGGTCTAGCTTGCCTGCTGATCCTTACGATTTGTTTGAGCAATGGTTTAGCCAAGCTCAGAAGACAGAATCTCTTGATCCTACTGCGATGACTTTAGCGACTTATAACCAAGCCATGGGGCCTAGTGCTCGCATTGTGTTGCTGAAATATTTCGATCAAAAAGGATTTTGTTGGTTTACTGATTATGGCAGCCATAAAGCACAGCAGCTCAGTGAAGTACCGCGAGCTGAGTTGTTATTTTATTGGCCTCAATTAGAACGACAAATTCGTATTAGTGGGCCCGTTGAAAAAGTCACTAGAGAGCATTCAGTTGAATATTTTAACGAGCGACCACTAGGTAGTCGGTTGAGCGCTGCGGCAAGCCAGCAGAGTAGAGTAGCGGACAGTCGCTTAAGCCTGGAGCAACAGGTTGAAGCGCTCAATGCAAAGTTCCCTGATGGCAATATACCTTGTCCGGATACTTGGGGTGGGTTTCGCTTGGTAGCAGACCGTTATGAGTTCTGGCAAGGAAGAGACAATAGGCTTCATGATCGGTTTCAATTTATGAAACAAGCATCTGACTGGGCAGTTGAAAGGCTCTGCCCTTAGCGAAGAAACTAAATATTTTTTAGGAAATGAAGATGGCATCATTGGAATATGTAGAGGTTAATCCAGCCGCCGAGGCAACAGCGGCTGTTATTTGGATGCACGGCCTAGGTGCGGATGGTAATGACTTTGTGCCGGTATTGCCTGCATTAGGTTTACCCAAAGAATTGGCAATTCGGTTTATTTTTCCCCATGCGCCAATGCGTAATGTCACCGTTAATGGTGGCATGCCGATGCGAGCGTGGTTTGATGTTTATAAAATGGGTGCAGAGCGGGATATTAATAGTGGACATCTAATCGATGTGAGTGAGTCTGTCAAAGCGTTGATTTTGGCACAGGAAAATTTAGGGATTGCTGCTGAGCGTATTATTCTCATTGGTTTTTCTCAAGGTGGTGCGGTTGGTTATCAAACGGCATTACGTTATGACAAGCCTTTAGGTGGGTTAGCTGCTTTATCGACGTATCGAATTAATCCAGAAGCGGCGACGAGCGTACCGGCTGAAACAAACAAGAAACTACCGGTTTTGGTAAATCATGGTGATTGGGATGGTGTGGTTACGAAAGAGTTAGGGTATGAAGCTTACGAGTCTTTGCTAGGACAAGGCTTAGACGCGACCTGGAAAACCTATCCGATGGATCATGAGGTCACCCTGACACAGATGCAGGACTTGGGTGTGTGGATTCAATCTGTGTTGAAATGACCTGTGTAGTCAAAGGTAACTGAGCAGTCAAAGATAACTTAAGCAGTGAAACATAACGTAACAAGTGTAATCCTATCAGCATTAAGAACGCTATGCCGAAGTTAATACGTAGATGAGGTCATCCTTAGATAAGGACCATGCGTAGATAAAGATAATGCGTAGGTAAGGGAAGGAGCTGCTATCACTGAGTATTTGTAGCAACGGGTTACTGAAGTCAGTAACCCGTTTCTCAAGCTATTGCTGTGTGCTAACACCAAGTGTTACTCGTGGAATTAACGGGGGAGTTAATTACGCGCTTACAACGTCTTCAGCTTGTAAACCTTTATCGGTTTGAGTCAGGCCGTATTCTACAGGTTGCCCTTCGGCGAGGGTCTTATGACCTTCTCCACGGATTTGGCGATAATGTACAAATACATCTTCACCGCCTTCACGAGTGATAAATCCAAAGCCTTTGGCGTCATTGAACCATTTTACGGTTCCAGTTTCCCTTTGTGACATCGCTTTTTACCTCTTATTATTTTATAAAAGCCTAGCCATACTAATGCTTATTTTTTATACAGGCTAGGATCTAGAGGCTTAATAATCGTAAAAGCAGTAAAAAAATGTAATTTTTCTAATATTCGTAGTGATAATTTTGAATATCTATCAGCTCGCTAAGCATTGTTCGAATTGTGATGCTAGGTGTTCTAGAAACTCAATATAACCATCGCTTGATACCTTAACATCTGTTGCCAATGGATCGAGCGTTCCCACCTTGATATCAACGCCCTGAGTTACGGCGTGGATAATACTAGGTTTGAATTGAGGCTCTTGAAAAACACACACAGCATGTTGCTCTTTAATCTGTTGCTGAATTTTTTGTAGGTGTTTAGCACCGGGCTTGCGATCAGGAGAAATAGTGAAGGCGCCTAAGTGGTTGAGTCCGTAATGTTTTTCGAAATGGTTGTAACCATCATGAAATACGAAGTAACCCGCACCGTGCAAAGGTGCAAGTCGTTGCTGGATCTCGTGGTCTTTCTTATCTAGTTTCTTGATAAAATTGGTGAGGTTCTGCTCATAGAT
>JBLXCH010000146.1:0-7831 GCA_048265065.1 Motiliproteus sp.
TGTAGGGCAAGAGTATACATCAGGCCTACCGTCTGCTGGTAAGTTCCTATCTAATAAACAGTTTGTTACCGGTACTGGTACGAATCAGATTTTAACACGTAAGGTAGAAGACTTAGGCGGTGCGACAACGGGTCGACTCTCCTGGCAAGAGCTCAATAAGTAGGTGAAACGTGAATTATAAGCGACAGCAAGGTGTAACCCTGATTGAGCTAATGGTGACTGTGGCCATTATTGGCATTATTGCGGCGGTGGGTTATCCGTCGTATCTGTCTTTTGTGGAGAAGTCTCGTCGAGCTGATGCGCAAGCGACATTACTGTCATTTGCGTCTGCAATGGAACGGCATTTTACAGTGAATAACACTTATGCGACGACAGTTAGTGGTGCCGTGCCTACTGCGCCTGAGCCTGAAGTGTTCCCTTCTCAAGCGCCGTTAGATGGTAGCGAAAAGTATTATAATTTAATTGTGCAAAGTGCTAATGCGACTTCATTTGAAATCCGTGCGGTGCCAAAAGGTGCGCAGTCAGGGGATGGCTGTGGCACGTTGACGGTTGCTCATACTGGTGCTCGAGATGTTACTGGTGGCTCTTTAAGCAAGAATGATTGCTGGAATTAGCACCAAAAAGCTGTTTGCGTTAATCTAAAAACCGCTGAATGAATCAGCGGTTTTTTTATGATTAATAATCGTCACGGATGACGGAGGTTTTATGTGCAAAGGAATGCGCAAGCGTAATCTCGCCTGCAGTTTTTGGGTGCACCAAGGGTTTACCTTACCTGAGTTGATTGTTGCTCTAGCTATTGTGGCTTTATCTATCAGCTCGTTGACCACCTTAACTCGCTGGGTTGAATCCAGCCGAGTTGATACCGCTATGTTAAACTTGCGCACGGCGCTTTATGCAGCCAGAGCTGAGGCAATTACTCGGGGTGGCCGAGTGGCTATTTGCCGACGAAGTCATGGTCTATTACAGCAGTGTTCTGGTAGTTCTGCGGTTGGCAAACCGGATTGGAGCGACGGCTGGTTGATGTTTTGGGATCAGGATCAGGACCGTTTGTTTGATGAGAGCAAAGGTGACCTAATCCTGCGCGTATTTCCGTCCTCTCACCCCAATGTCAAAGTGCATTGGAATCGAGGTGATTATATTGCGTATCAAGCTTCTGGCGTGCTGGATTCAGGAAGTGGAACGTTTTGTTTTGGTCTTAATGATGGCTCAGATAGTGTTAAAGAATTAGTGATATTTAGGACAGGGCGAGCAAGAGTTTCTGCAGGTGAGTGTAGTTACGACTTTGCCCTTCTTTGATGTGTTTTTATAGTTTCGATTTTACAACGTTGTTACTTGGGTTTTTGACGATACATGCATGCAGATATAGCAATTATTGGCGCCGGCGTTATAGGAATGATGACGGCACGAGAACTAGCGGCTTCCGGAGCAGAGGTGCTGTTAATCGAGAAATCTTTGCCCGCACAAGAAGCGAGTTGGGCAGGGGGTGGGATTGTATCGCCGCTCTATCCTTGGCGTTACAGTGAAGCTATTACTGCTCTCGCTAGCTGGTCACAGATTAGTTATGTGCATCTCTCTGAGGCGTTATTGGAAGAAACGGGTTTGGACCCAGAGCTTCGACAGAAAGGCTTGTTAATGCTGGCGGTAGAAGACCAGCTCGAAGCGCTAGCTTGGGCCAAAGACTATCAACGTAATTTAGTTGAGGTCGATAGCCGTTTTATTAGTGAGCTTGAACCTAATTTGCCGGCGACCGTTGAAAGTGCTGTTTGGATGCCTGAAGTTGCAAGTATCCGAAACCCGCGACTTGGTCAGTCACTACGACGTAGCCTGCAAAATAAGCGAAATGTCCGTTTCGCCACAGAGTCTGAAGTGCTTTCAGCTGAAATCACTGACGGTCGTTTGCTCTCAATTATGACGACAAAAGGCAAGATATCAGCTGATAAATTCATTCTCAGCGCAGGGGCTTGGACAGGTGATCTTGCTAAGGTCTTTGGCGTTAACGTGTCAGTGGAGCCGGTCAAAGGGCAGATGTTGGTGATTAAGTCCGAAGTTGGTTTTGTGAATCGAGTGATTATGCAAAACGGACGCTATTTGATTCCCCGTGCTGATGGTCGTGTGCTTGTTGGAAGTACGCTGGAGTTTGAAGGTTACGACAAAACAACTCATGCTGAAGCGGCAGATAACCTGCATCAATCAGCCCTTGAGATTATGCCTGCACTATCGCAGTTTAATATCGAGCATCATTGGGCGGGCTTACGTCCTGGTTGCCCGAATGGTATTCCTTATATTGACCAAGCCCCCGGGTTTGAGAACTTTTATGTCAACGCCGGACATTACCGCAATGGTTTAGTCCTCGCTCCGGCGTCTTGTCGGTTAATGGCTGATATTGTCTTGGGCAGAAAGCCTATTATAGATCCAGGCTTTTATACGTTTGAGGCTAGTCGAGGCGATCGACTTATTTAACAGGATGGCAGCACGCTATGCTAGCGTGCTGCGATAGTCATACCTTTTTAATCTAATTACCACCATCATGACTTTCGTTAGGCGAGGCTAAGGTACGCATAAAAATTGAGGCTCTCATGCATCATAGATGGTTGGTATTGGTACTCGTTTGTGTTGTGTTTTAAGGAAGATATCGATTAGCTGCGCTTCGATATCTGCAGGCACCGGTTTGCCTTCGAGGAAACTGTCAATATCATCATAGCGAATGCCTAGTGCTTCCTCATCTGCTTTAGCGGGCTCCAGACATTCAAGATCGGCGGTTGGTGTTTTGTGTACGAGAGTTTCAGGGGCTCCGAGTGTTTGTGCCAGCAATCTAACCTGCCTTTTGCTGAGACCAAATAGCGGGGCTAAATCGCAAGCGCCGTCACCGTATTTGGTATAGAACCCGGTAATGTTCTCCGCAGAGTGATCTGTGCCTAACACTAAGCCTTTCATGATGCCTGCAACCTGAAACTGTGCGGCCATGCGGGTTCTGGCTTTCGTATTACCTTTCACAAAATCGATAGCCGTTTCAGAAGCGTTGAGGATATTCGCTTCAGCCATCGCTGCCATTGCTTGCTCGTGAATGCCGTCAGCGCCAGGCTTTACATTGATAGTTAGGCTGCTGCTGGGTTGAATAAACTGTAGTGCCACTTGCGCATCGTCTTCGTCAGCTTGAACGCCATAGGGAAGACGCACGGCGATAAATTGGTAACTATTGGTGTTGTTCTCTTCATTAAGCTCGTTGATGGCAATTTGAGCTAAGCGGCCACAGGTCGAAGAGTCAACGCCACCGCTAATGCCCAACACTAAACAGTGTAGGCCAGAGCGGGTCAGTTGTTGTTTTATGAAGTCGACGCGTCGTTTGATTTCGAGGTTAGCGTCGATTTCCGGCAGTACACGCATTTCATCAATAATCGTCTGGCGGTCCATTGTCATATCCCTTCTGTGCGTTTGCAAAGTCGTGGCCAAGTGGTGCGATAGGTTCCTTGCTGTGGTCCACTCTCAAGAGGCTTCTCAGAGTATCAAGTGTTCAGCAGAATTATTAGTCGTTGCTGGGCGCGCTAGGGACTTCATCGTCGCTAATCCAGCCTAAACTTAAAATACTGAGCCATGATCGTGAGTTTTTATCCTCTTCATTGAGGTTAAAGGTGGGGAAGTTGGTATTTAATACTTCCTGTGCGTTGTTGGCCGCATCATTTAAACCAAGCTCCTTGTAGGCGTGTGCCATGATGCTAAGCCCATACGGAACTGCTGGCGTTTGTTGGTAGTTTTCTACGATATAGCGACCGCGATTAGCAGCGGCGATCCAAGCACCACGCTTGATGTAATAGCTGGCTACATGGATTTCGTATTGTGCTAGCTGGTTTTTAAGATATAGCATGCGCTTGCGAGCGTCTGGAGAGTATTCGCTATTGGGAAATTGGTTCAATAGTGTGGAAAAATCACTAAAAGAGTCCCGTGCTGCCCCAGGGTCTCGTTTCGACGAGTCTGTCGGTGCAAATCGGTCGAAGATACCTTTATCGGCTTCGAAGTTAATAAGACCACGGATGTAATACACGTAATCAATGTTTTCATGGCTCGGATAGAGTCGTAAGAACCGGTCGGCAGCTGACAAACCTAGGGCACTATCGCCACGACGATAATAACTGTAGATGAGCTCTAATTGAGCCTGCTCAGAGTAACGACCAAAGGGGTAGTGTGTTTCTAATTTCTCGAAGTTGCTGACAGCATCTTCATAACGTCCTTTTTGAACCGCTTCGATGCCTTTATCATAAAGTTCGGGCTCGGAGATATAGTAGGCCTCTTCGTCATCGCCTCCGAATAATGAGCAACCGCTAATTAAGATCGCGAATATTGTTAAAAATAGACCTTTGTAAATGGGTTTCATAATGGATTGCTCAGAAAATTCAGCTGCACTGGGTTATACTATTGGCGCTATTTAACCATAGCCTTTGGTCCTAGGCCAAAGTATCCAGTGGCATGTTGCGAGAATATTGTTGCAGATAATATTGAGTATAAAGAATTTCGCCAAAAACATGCCTCATTTATTTCTGAAGGTTTTCAATGTCTGATCCAATCCAGCTTAGTGCTGAAGTCCCGTTCTCCTTAAGCGGTAGCCGTTTAGATCAAGCGGTTGCTCAGTTATTTCCTGATTATTCACGTTCGCGCCTGCAGTCGTGGATTAAGTCGGGTGAGCTAACGGTTGATGATAAAACATGGCGAGTCCGGGATAAGCTGTCAGGTGGTGAGGTTGTGAAAATCGACGCTGAAGTTGAAGCGCAGGAGCGTTGGCAGCCAGAGGCAATCGATATTGATGTCGTCTATGAGGATGATGATATTTTGATCATCAACAAACCGACTGGTTTGGTAGTGCATCCTGCGGCAGGACATCATGACGGCACACTGTTAAATGCATTACTGCACCATTGTCCGCAATTAAATGCTGTGCCTCGAGCCGGTATCGTCCACCGCTTAGATAAGGACACCACGGGTTTAATGGTGGTAGCAAAAACTATTGAGGCACAAACCGAGCTGGTTTCTCAGTTGCAAGAACGAAGCATGGGACGAGAATATGAAGCGGTTGTACAAGGCGTAATGACTGGTGGTGGTAAGGTTGATGAACCCATGGGGCGTCACCCCAAACAACGTCAAAAAATGTCGGTACACCCGCTGGGTAAGGAAGCCATTACCCATTACCGTGTGCTGCGTAAATTTCGCGGACACACGCACATACGTTTAAAGTTAGAAACCGGTCGCACACATCAGATTCGTGTCCATATGAGCCATATCCATTATCCGCTTGTGGGAGACCCAATGTACGCTGGGCGCTTCCGTCAGCCTAAAGGGATTAGTTACGACTTGCAGGAACAGTTGCGAGGATTTCAACGCCAGGCTTTGCATGCCAAACGGTTAGAGTTGTTCCACCCGAGCACCGGGCAACTTGTTCATTGGGAAGTCGATCTGCCCGAAGACTTACAGGCATTGATTTTGGCGATGAAAAAAGACGCGAGTACGATCGTCGAGTATTAACAAGAGATGGAATGTTGATTTTAGATTGGATCTTGATGCTAGATTGAATGTCGATACTAGATTAAACAGTAATACCCAATTTAATGTTGGAAGCTGATCTTACAGTTTCGTTTTAAAACCTGCTCGATGCCATAAACGTAGAGTACGCTGAATGAACACGAATATCGTTGTTCCTAGTCTTGACGCGCCAGAGTGGCCAGCCCCACCCTGGGTGAAAGCTTTTTCGACAACGCGTGAACGAGGCTATAGTCTGCCACCTTTTCAGCAGCTTAATGTGGGTGATCATGTGGGTGATGCGCCTGAGACGGTGGCGTTAAATCGTGGCCTTCTGAAACGCTACCTCGGTGATGAGTTGAGGTTTAATTGGCTGGAGCAAGTTCACGGGACTCGTGTTCTGTCGTTGGATGGAAATACGCCATTAATACCGGCGGATGCAACGACTACAGCAGTTATCAATCAAGTCTGTGTCATTATGACCGCAGACTGCCTACCGGTTCTTTTCACTAATCAACCAGGCTCTTGTGTCGCCGCGGCTCATGCTGGCTGGCGTGGGTTGTGTGATGGTGTGCTTGAGGCGACAGTGACGGCGATGGGTTGCCCAGCAGAAACGGTGATGGCGTGGCTAGGACCAGCAATCGGGCCTAGCGCATTTCAGGTAGGTTCAGAAGTTAGGGATGCCTTTTGTCGTCGTCATCAGTTGGCTGAACAGTGTTTTATTAAGGATGCGACCGCCCCCGATAAGTGGTTGGCGAATATCTACCAGCTCGCTAAATTACGCCTTCGGTTGATAGGGGTAGAGTCAGTTTATGGTCAGGAAGCTTGCACCTATGCCGAGCCTGATCGATATTTTTCTTACCGGCGTGATGGCCAAACAGGACGAATGGCCACTGGTATTTGGCTGTCGCCTCAAACCTCCGTTTTTTAACGGTTATTTAACCTTCTTTTTTGCAAGGTTTTTTAATTCGCTCTCTTGAAACTGATTTTTATAACCTCATTTATTTAATGTAACGCATTAATCCCTGTCTGCCGTCCAAAGCAAACCCGGTGGTTCAGCTTGTCTTGTTTGTACATAAGATACCGGCAGATAACGATTGCGAATTTTTTGAGAGGTTTACATGAGAATTGATCGTTTAACCAGTAAGTTGCAAGCCGCTTTGGCTGATGCGCAGTCGTTGGCTGTTGGGCAAGACCATAACGTGATTGAGCCGGTTCATTTAGCTGTAGCGTTAATTGACCAAAAAGGTGGCTCGGTCAAAAGCCTACTATCACAAGCGGGTGTTGACCTCGCGACGTTGCTGAGTGGTTTGCAATCGCAGTTGCAAAACTTGCCGAAAATCCAAAACCCAGACGGCGACTTAAATATGTCGCCGGGGTTAGGCCGCATTCTTAACTTGGCTGACAAATACGCGCAACAACAAGGTGATCAGTATATTTCCAGTGAAGTGGTAGTTTTAGCCATGCTGGAAGACAAAAGCGATCTTGGTCGGCTATTTAAAGACTCCGGGGCGAATACGGCAGCATTGCAGGCAGCGATTAAATCGATCCGTGGGGGTGACTCTGTGTCTGATCAAAATGCCGAAGAAAATCGTCAAGCACTGGATCGTTTCACCATTGATTTAACGGCTCGTGCTGCCGAAGGTAAATTGGACCCAGTGATTGGCCGTGACGATGAAATTCGTCGGACAATCCAAGTGCTGCAGCGACGCACGAAAAATAACCCTGTATTAATTGGCGAGCCGGGTGTCGGTAAAACGGCAATCATTGAAGGGTTAGCTCAGCGTATTGTTAACGGTGAAGTGCCCGAAGGGTTGAAAGACAAGCAGGTCTTATCGTTGGATATGGGTTCGTTAATTGCGGGTGCGAAATACCGTGGCGAATTCGAAGAGCGCTTGAAATCAGTATTGAATGAGTTGTCTAAACAAGAAGGCGGCATCATCCTCTTTATTGATGAGCTACATACCATGGTAGGTGCAGGTAAATCCGAAGGTGCTATGGATGCGGGAAACATGCTCAAGCCTGCGTTGGCTCGTGGTGAGCTGCATTGTGTAGGCGCTACTACGCTGGATGAGTATCGCCAATATATTGAAAAAGATGCTGCACTGGAGCGTCGTTTCCAAAAGGTTTTGGTGGAAGAGCCAAATGAAGAAGACACCATTGCTATCTTGCGTGGATTGAAGGAACGCTATGAAATCCACCATGGCGTCAATATTACTGATGCGGCAATTATTGCTGCGGCGAAACTCTCGACTCGTTATATCACTGATCGGCAATTACCGGATAAAGCCATTGATTTGATCGATGAAGCGGCGTCTCGAATTCG
>JBLXCH010000147.1:0-7580 GCA_048265065.1 Motiliproteus sp.
AACTTATCTCTTACGAGTACGCATAGTTCACAACAATAACCAATCAGCAGAGGTAGCAAGTGTCATTTAGTTTTTGTGGTTATAGGGGCTACAGCCTGCATACGTGACAATTTTTTAGCGGCTTTGCGCGATAAGTTACTAAGAAAGTCATCTGGGTTTTCATAACCCCATGTCGCCATAAATTCAGCCACATGAGTGGTGAGCGCTAATGTTTGGCGAATTTCTTCGTGGGAGCGGCCACAGCCTTCACAATGCGTACCGGCTTTATCACATAAACCTGCGCAGGGAGTAAACTTCATGATTCTTGATCTTGCCCAATTAATATAGAAAGAGCGATTCTATCAGAAAGCGGTATGAAGCGATAAATCAGATAGCCCGTTTTGTCACTACCCCATAGGTATCCATAATTTCTGCCAACTCAATTGCGTCAACGGGTCGACTAAATAGGTAACCTTGCCCCATGTCGCAACCTTGCTGCTTCAAAAAGGCTTTTTGCTGTCCTGTTTCAACCCCTTCAGCGACTACTTTTAAGTTCATGCTATGGCCAAGAGCGATTACCGACTTTGAAATTGCTGCGTCATTTGGATCATCGACAATATCTTGAACAAAAGATCGATCGATTTTCAATTTACTTAATGGCATACGCTTAAGGTAAGCAAGAGAAGAGTAACCTGTGCCGAAATCATCAATCGATAACTCTATGCCTAAAGACTTCAAACGCTCCAATACATCCATAGAGGCATCCGGCTGATGCATTACAAAACCTTCGCTAATTTCTAATTCTAAGTAGCGAGGGTTACACCCTGTTTCGGTCATAATCTCTTGGTAAGTTTCTGGTAAATTCTGATGCGATAATTGACGTCCCGATAAATTCACTGCAAAACGAATGCCTTCCAGGTCAACCCCTGCCTTTTCCCAATCAGCCACATGCTGGCAAACATGCTGAAAAACCCATCGATCGACTTCATCAATAAGACCTGTTTCTTCCGCAGTTGATAAGAAATCACAAGGCGCCAGCAGTCCACGAGACGGGTGCTGCCAACGCACTAAGGCTTCAGCCCCAAGAAATGCACCGCTTGCCAGATCAATCTGTGGTTGATAAAAAACTTCAAACTGGTCGGTTTCTAACGCTTCACGCAAGTTTGCTTCTAAAACCACCCGTTCGAAGGCTTGATCCGTCATTTCCTCTTTATAAAAATGATAGTTGTTTCGACCTTCATCTTTTGACTTATACATCGCTGCATCGGCATTTTTCAACAGCAAGTCAGCCGTGGCTCCATCTTGAGGGTAAAAACTAATACCAATGCTCGACGTGACATAAAACTGATACTCGTCCGATGTGAATGGTTGCTTTAAGGTTTCCAGTATTTTTCCTGCCACGGTTGCCGCGTCATTCACACCATCAATAGACTCAAGAATAACGGTAAACTCATCGCCGCCTAATCGCGCGATAGTGTCGTTTTGTCGAACAGCAGATCTCAGGCGTTCAGCAAAGCTTTTAAGCAACATATCACCGGCATCATGGCCTAGGCTGTCATTAATACTTTTAAAGCGATCCAAATCGATGAAGAAAACAGCTAACTGCTCTTGTGAGCGTCTGGCTAAATGAATTGCATGCTCAAGCCGATCTAAAAATAGCAGCCGATTCGGTAAACCCGTTAATGAATCATGGTGCGCGATATGAGCCAAACGACTTTCTTTATCCCGTAGCTCTTGCATGATGTTGAAATATTCAGAAACATCTCGGAAATTCCACACGCGGCCAACAGCACTACCGTTCAACATTTGCAGGTGTGAGTGGCATTCAAACATTCGGCCGTCATTTAGCTCCAACACATCGCTAGACACAATTTCATCTGGGCGCTCCGAAGCACTACGAATCATATTTAAAAAGTCATTTTTATCTTTCAAATGCGCAATAATTTTAGGTAAAACATCACGTATATTCCTAGAATCAAGCAGTTGTGGATCCAGGTCAAAAACATTCACAAAATGACGATTGTAGTTAGTTATTGTGCCCGCATTAGTAATGGCGACAATACCTTCATTCGTGGATTCGATGGTTGCTTCTAAAAGCGCTAACGTATGTTCTTGCTGGTTCTGCAACCGCAAGTGCTCCGTCATGTCACGTACTGACTTAAACAAGAAACGCTGACCTTGGCGGATAAACATGCCGGTATGGACTTCCACTGGGAACAACGTACCGTCCTGCTTACAGTGAAACATCTGTACCCAGTTACCTTCTTTTCTAATTCCTTCTGCCGCCTCTTGCGGGCGCTCTAGGTCATCCACATGAAGCTTTTTAATTTCATCCAGACCAACGCCATACAGATCTAACGCGACCCGGTTAGCGTCTAAGCATTGCCCCGTGTCTTGATCAAAAATCAACAGCGCGTTAATTTCATTCTCAAACACTTGATAAAACTTATCTTCGCTGTCTTTAAGCTCGGTATAGCTTTGGTGCAATTCACCCGCCATATTATTTAATGCGTTGCTGATTGTTGCGAACTCATCATTAGTCTGCAGCTCTATTCGATTAAGTAGCTGCCCCTGACTAAAGGTGTCGATGCCTTTCACAATTTGTGCAATAGGTCGTTTGATGCTTTTTCTTATCATCATTAAAACCGCCAGCGCCAGCGTCAACATAACCGTCAAAGACAAGGAGAGGATGAGAAAAGATGAAGAAGAAATCAGATGATTTAAATCATCCATTAATAATTGTGACTGCTGATTGGTTTTATCGGATGAGCGATTAATCAGCGACAACAGCTCTGCTTCTTGGCCTGCTAAGGCATTCATCGAATTAGAAAAAAGATTCAGCTGTTGATAAAACCACTGGTTCGCCAGCAACAACTCTTCCAACTGGTAAACCAAAATACTGCGATATTGACGCGCTACCGAGTACGACGTGGGTATTTGAGAAAAACGATCATTCAACTCTTTCAAGTAGGGCAATGTAGTGCTTTCTATTGCGTCTTGCTGATGTGAAACAAGAAATGACCGCTGTGAAGCATTGATGCTAATAACCTGCTCTAGCATCTCTCGATAACCGTCGATTAAGGCATACAGCTGCTCAGCCGCTAAGGTATCCTCACCAGCACCAAGTAACTCAAACTCCCACTCACTCGCATCCACTTCAAACTGGTCTAAGGTACTCTTTAACCCCTGTTCGAGCCGGCTATTTACCACAATCTGCGAGTCAATTAACCGATAAAGGTCAACCGCATAGATGACAGCTGTACGTAAATCTAAAATTGATGATTTCAACTCTGGCGAGTCGGCCACCAGCTTAATTGATTCGATTGTCCCCAATAAATCAGATTCTATTTTATTGGTATTGGGGTTTAACTCGTGCAGCTTATAGTTGAGTAAATGAATTTGATTGAATAATTGTGAGACTTCGCGCGTTTTTGTTGAGTTATTAATTAAGGCGGAAATTTGGGTGTTAATGACATCGGTTGATTGGCTTTTAACCTGATGTAAATTAGCAATGGCTAGAGCAATGATTGTCGCGAAAGACAAACAGACAACAGCAACCAGTATCAGTAACTTACTAGTTATGGATAACTTATCTGGCGAGAAAAACCTACCTGTCATGCACCCATCCGCTATACATCTAATCCATTAAATGCATACGCCGTTTCTCAATAGATCCTGAAAATCGAAGCTTGCTATTTATAGTTCTCATTATTGGACTGTATTGATAACACAAAACAGTCAAGAGATAACGCATAAGCTGCGCTTTGTTGATCTTAATCAGGCAGTTTTTCCATCTACTTTATCCAAACCAAGCACTGATTATTAGCAGGCATGGCGATGTCTTTGACTAGACGAAAACCCGCCTGATTTGCCAGCGTTTGAATCCATTCAAAGTCACGAATACCACTATCTGGGTTACGGCGCTTTAACCAAAGGTCAAACTCCGCATTGCTTGGTGAAGTAAACTCACCTTGATAGCGAAATGGCCCATAAATAAATAGGTGGCCACCATTGGCCAACACGCCAGCTAACCCTGCAAAGAAAGACTCCACAGAAGAAGCCGGCATAATGTGTAACGTATTAACCGTAAGCACGGCATTCTTGTAATCAACAGGCCAGCTTGAATGATCAACATCTAAGACAATAGGTTCGGCCAAGCCACTGCCATAATCGAGCAAATTCTGTTTCAGTGCAGGGACATGCTCAGGCATTTCAGACGTTTGCCAAACCCAATTGGGACGCTGCCGAGTAAAATGCACAGCATGTTGGCCGGAGCCACTACCGACTTCAAGAATAGAGCACAACGAAGCATCCGGCAGATAGTTGTCCAGCACAGCAAAGAGCGGTTCTTTATTACGCTCGCAAGCTTCAGAGTAATTAATCATTACTGGTAAATGGCATCATCAAATAAGTCGATCGGTGTTGACAACTGGTCGTCATCTCGGAAAAAAG
This sequence comes from Motiliproteus sp., assembly GCA_048265065.1. GTDB lineage: Bacteria > Pseudomonadota > Gammaproteobacteria > Pseudomonadales > Balneatricaceae > Motiliproteus. The sequence goes on from JBLXCH010000147.1 coordinate 4,432, forward strand.
CCGTAGCATCTTGCAACATAATGCCTTTGCTTTTAAACCAACGGGTAAGTTCCTCAACACGTTCGTCAGATTGTGATTTTTTGATATAAGCGGCGAGCACTTGATAACAATAGGTACCAATAAAAGCCGCCGCCATGCCTAAGAAAAACTCAGACTCAAAAGCACAAAAAAGCGCGATAACACCGATAATCCAAATACGACTGGATTTCGCCTGAACTAACGCAGCTTGAGACTTTTCGCTCTGTGAAAAATACTCTTTAAAGCGGCGATAACGCTGCTGAAATTCCATTTTATTGTCGGCAGACAAGTGATAATTCATAGCTCCGTCCTTCATTTTGTTAGCAGTCTCTGGTTATTAATAGCGTCATTAACCATTCCGCGCAATACTCATCCTGTGCTGATTAGCAACCACAAACCTTACTTAAGGCCATGCTCTGTGCATTGTTACTGTAAGCTTTTGCTGACCACTTCGTACGTATCTGGGGAAAGGTTTTCAGTCTCAATAATACGTTCTAGTTCAACTTTCATCATCGCTTGGCGGCGCACATCGTATTTTTTCCAACGCGTTAACGGTGTCGATAAACGAGAGGCAATTTGCGGATTCATTGCATCCAGCGTGATAACTTGATCTGCCAAGAAACGGTAAGCCGCACCGTCTTCACGATGAAACTGTACTGTGTTTTGGGCACAAAATGCCGAGATCAATGCACGAACTCTATTGGGGTTTGTCATTTCAAAATCAGGATGTTCCATCAACGCTTTAACGTCATCAAGCGCCGACATTCGTGGCGCTGTCGCTTGCACGCTAAACCATTGATTCACCACTAAAGAGTCATGTTTGAAACGCTCATAAAACTGGCTTAAAGCCTGGCTTCGTGCAGGTTCAGAGTTCGAATGCGCTAACGCTGTCAATGCTGCCAAGCGGTCCGTCATATTGTTTGCTTGCTCAAACTGCTCTTGCGCTAGAGCGACAGCCATATTGCTTTCTAAACTCATTAAATAGCTTAAGCAGGTATTTTTCAGGCTACGCCGTGATACCGCTTCACCGGTCAATTGGTACTCACCTTGGTCATGGTTACCGCGATAGGCGTCCATGAACAACCCTTGTAGCTCCGCCGCTAAAGTAGTTCTAACGAACTGTCTGACGTGATGTATTGAAATAACATCGGCCTGTTCAGCTAACTCGGTAAGATAGGCTTCACTAGGTAGTGACAACACCTTTGCAACCATAGCCGGATCAAGTGTTTTGTCAGTAAGCACTTGTCGATAAGCGTCAATCAACAAGTGATCAAGGACCAAAGGCTTATCGGCTTGATGATCTGTAACCAGTGTTTGCATCAGCCGCACGGCTAATTGCTGACCGGCATCCCAACGATTAAACCCATCCGAGTCATGACTCATCAAAAAGACTAATTGTTCGTTACTGTAGTCATAGCTCAACTTAACCGGAGCTGTAAAACCTCGCAGTAAAGAAGGCGTAGGTTTCTCTGGCACATTAGCGAAACTGATTGTCTGTCGCGCTTCGGTAATTTCTAATAGCGGTGAAGTATCACCGTCAAACAAAGGGATATCTTCGCCGTTTGAGTCTAATAAACCAATTTCCATTGGAATATGAAAAGGCTCTTTTTCTTCTTGGCCGGGGGTTGCCGGACACTGCTGCTCTACTGTCAAGTGATAGGTTTGGCTGCTCTGATCATAGCTGTCGGTGACGATCAGACGAGGTGTCCCAGCTTGCGAATACCAACGCTTAAACTGTGTCAGGTCACGGCCACTCACATCTTCCATGGCAGCGACAAAATCATCGGTAGTAACCGCCTGACCATCATGACGCTCAAAGTAGAGATCACTACCTTCACGGAACAGTTCAGGGCCTAGTAGCCGATGGATCATGCGAACAACTTCAGCCCCTTTCTCGTAAACCGTTAACGTATAAAAGTTAGAGATTTCAATAAAGGAGGATGGGCGCACAGGGTGAGCCATCGGCCCAGCATCTTCTGCAAACTGAGCAGTACGAAGCAGACTGACATCCTCAATTCGTTTAACAACGCGGGACCCCATATCTGCGGTATATTCAGAATCGCGAAAAACAGTGAATCCTTCTTTCAAGCTCAACTGAAACCAGTCACGGCATGTCACTCGATTGCCGGACCAATTATGGAAATATTCGTGGGCGACAATACCTTCAATACGCTCAAAAGCAGCGTCGGTTGTAGTGTCAGGATTCGCGAGGACACAGGAACTGTTAAATATATTCAGTCCTTTATTTTCCATTGCCCCCATATTGAAATGATCGACAGCAACAATCATGAAGATATCAAGATCATATTCACGACCGTAAACTTCTTCATCCCATTTCATGGAGCGTTTTAATGCGGCCAAAGCGTGATCGCATTTGTGTAAATTGTCTTTTTCTACGTATAAACGCAGTGGAATCTCACGACCTGTACAGGTCGTAAAGTGGTCTTCAACCAACTCAAGATTGCCACCTACTAGGGCAAATAGATAAGCAGGCTTTTTGAAGGGATCTTCCCATTTAACCCAGTGACGACCATCATCAAGCTCGCCTTTTTCGATAGGGTTACCATTGGATAATAAAATAGGGTAATCAGTCTTACTCGCAACTATCGTTGTCGTAAACACAGCCATGACATCAGGCCGATCCAAGTAATAGGTGATCTTTCTAAAACCTTCGGCTTCACACTGCGTGCAGAACATGCCGTTTGATTTATAAAGCCCTTCGAGGGAGGTGTTTTCTTGCGGTTTAATTAATGTGACTGTTTCAAGGGTAAAGGCATCAGGTAAGTGAGTGACCGTTAAAGTGTCGTCTTTCAACTCATAGTCACCTACACGTAAATCTTCTCCATCGAGCACAACGCGGCGCAGCATCACACTAACATCGCCATGCAAAACCAGCGGCGCATCCGGTGTTTTTGCCTCTGGGTTACGACGACAAACCAATTTGCACTTAACTAAAGTCGCTTTCTCACCAAGCTCAAAGTGTAAATCAGTGTTATCAATCAAGAACGCAGGCGCTTGGTAATCCTTCAGAAAAATGGCTTGGGGGCTACTGTCTTTATACATGGGTCACCTGTGTTGAAACGCTGATGAATCTCTTCACGAAATTCTTTGGAATTCTTTTATACATTATA
>JBLXCH010000148.1:0-7575 GCA_048265065.1 Motiliproteus sp.
GTCTGCTGGCGATCATGGGAAAGGGACGGTTGGAAGCTTCACTGAAGTCGTTGGCTGCCGAGCTGGGTGTAGCCGAGCGGGTGCGCTTTCTTGGGCAGGTGCCGAACGGGCGCAATTATTTCAAGGCGTTCGACGTGTTTGCCCTGACTTCGGATCATGAGCCTTTCGGCATGGTACTGCTGGAGGCGATGGCGGCCGGGGTGCCGGTGATCTGTAGTGATTGTGGTGGGGGGCGAGAAGTAGTTGAGGGCGTAGGTCAGCTGTTCGAGTTAGGTGATGCGAACGCGCTTGCGTTGCAACTCGGTGCGGCCTCAGGTAAACGGCCTAATATCTATGCCGAGGAGTTAGTAAGGTTTAGTGACGAAGTCGCTCGTCAAAGTTTTTTTAGGCTGCAATTTAATAGAGAATAAAAATGCCTTTCTTATTTCCTTGGCCTCGTGACTTCCTTGTGACGCGGGATAAAGGGTGTAGTTTTTATTTTTTGCCGGATGCAGCAGAGTGCCTGAATCGTACCAAAGCATATATTTTTGAAAATGAGATATATCCCGCTTTGGATGTGGTTGAAGAGGGACGTGCAGTTTACCTGTTGAGTCGAGAAGGTGCTGTGCTGAAGTACAATCGTATTCGGCACTGGAAGTCGCGCCTGCGTAAGAGCTTCGCTTTTTTAAATGCAAAAGGTAAGTATTGTCTGTTAGATGAGTTTAATAATTTATCAAAGCTGTCTGGCAGCGATTTGGTGCCTCAAGTATATGGTTACGGGTATCGACGAGCGCTAGGCTTACTAAAACACGAATACCTGGTTTTGGAATACTTTGATGGCTCTGTAAGCGTAGATGATGCGCTAAGAAGTAAGGGTGAAACTCCGGAAATAATATTGCCTAGGGTCTTTGAGCTTTTCAAAAACATGCTCAATCAGGGCTTCGTGCATATGGATCCGCACCCAAAAAATATTATGATTATGCCTGCTGGAGCTCTCAAGCTAATTGATTTTGAATGTTGTGCATTCGATGTTGTTGACCGCTCCTTTTGTCTGGCGTTCTGTTTGGGCTATTTTTATCATTTCTGGTTTTTTCAGTTCATGCAGGAACAGCAGTATGATCAATTTGTTTTTCAGTTTATTGACACATCGGAAGTGATTTTAGAGGGGGACTTTTGGCTTTTATATAATCATTTTAAACGACACAAGGTCTCTCGTTCGTTGCGTTATCAGTGTTTTCTTTCAGTAAGTGCTAGAAAGGAGTTTTTGGCTCGCTGTTTGAGAATTGTTCGTGATGACTCTCGGTGTTAAGTGCGGGAATGCTATGAAGATTCTTTTCTTGGTTCAGGCTGAGCAGCGTGCGATTTTGGATCGCCTTTATGAAGGTATTCAAAATAACTGCGAATGTGACATCCGTTGGCTGGGGCGTGAAGAGCAGGCCAATCTGCGCCGTTACTTTTGCCAGCATGTAGATGTCACCCGCTATGATCGCATCCTGTTCTTTCTGCGCTTCAAGCAGGAAATTCGCCAAGTGGACTTCATTCGCAGCGTGCCGAGTCTGGTGATTCTCGAACATGATGCTTACCAGAACTACATACCCTGCAAGTACACAGGTAAGTTCAGCGCACACTATCGCAAGCTGTCTTGGGCGCGAGTTATTAGCTCGGGCTATGTTGTTACTCGAAGGTTGCGGCAGGAGGGCGTGGATGCCGTGTTCATTTCCAAGGGGTATGATCAGACACTACTGAGTGATTTAGGGCGCGAGCGTGATATTGAGTTGGGTTTCATCGGCAGCACCAAGAGTGTTGCCTACAGCGGGCGCAAGGCCCTGCTGGATGAGTTGACCCAGCTCGAACACTTGGTGGCGACTCGTACCAATTCGGGCGAGGATTACCTAAATGCGCTCAATCGCATCCGCTTCTTCGTAAGTGCCGACGTCGGTATGGGCGAATACATGATCAAGAACTTCGAGGCTATGGCTTGTGGTTGTGTGTTGTTTGCCTACGATCAGGGCGAGGAGGAGAACCGAGCGCTAGGCTTTATCGACATGGAGAACCTGGTGCTATACCGGACGGTGGACGAGTTACGCAGCAAGCTGGCACAGCTGCGCGCAGATCCGGAGCGGGCAGTGCGGATTGCTTCCAGGGGGCGGGCGTTGGCTGAGTCGCGTTATAGCTTCGAGCGTATCGGCGCCGAGATTGTACAGGCCATGCAAGCACCCTTGCGGCCTGCGCCGGCGACTGGTTGGCTTTGCCGGCTCCGTAACCGGCTGGGAATCTGAGATGGCTGCGCCGCGTATCCTGTTTCTCATCCCGTATTTCGGTCGTTGGCCATTCTGGATGTCATTTTTTCTAAAAAGCTGTCGTTTCAATCCCGATATACAGTGGCTGTTTTTTACCGACTGCGGCGTCCCCCCCGATGCGCCAGATAACGTTCGATTCAGATCCCTAAGTTTTGCTGAATACTGCAGCGTGGTATCCGCTCGGTTAAATATTGAGTTTCAACCGAAGAGCTCCTACAAACTCTGCGATTTGAAGCCGGCCTTGGGCTATGTGCATGCTGACGAGTTAGACGGCTTCGACTTCTGGGGATTCAGTGATATCGATCTGATATATGGTGATCTGCGCAGCTATTTCACTGACGAGCGGATACAGCGCTTCGATTTGCTGTCCACCCACGAGCGGCGAGTTTCGGGGCATTTGTGTCTGCTTAGAAACTCCTCGCGGATGCGCAGGGCTTTCATGCAGGTGCCTGGCTGGAGGTCGAAACTGTCTTCCAGCGAACACGTCGGCTACGACGAGGTGGCCTTCAGTCGACTATTCATTCGCCACAAGAACTGGCCAGCGCCGCTGCGGCGGCTATTCGATATCTGCAATCCATGGAGGCGCCACAGCGAGTTTGTCGAGGCCTTCAGTACCCCCAATGGCCGCCTTGCCTGGCACGATGGCAGTTTCGATTTTCCACAGCGCTGGATCTGGCAGTGCGGGCAGTTGAGCAACGACCGTGATGGTTCACGGCAATATCCCTATTTTCATTTTATCGCTTGGAAGTACGATGCCTGGCCAGCCCATGACGAAGATGAGTTGCAGTGCAGCGCCACGCTGGCTGCACAAGACACTTGGAGCATCACCCCCCAGGGCTTTCGAGAGGTTTGAATCTTGATTTTTTCTAAAGACAGTGACGTCACTTTGGTGGTTACCAGTTGCGGTCGTTTCGACCTTCTCACGCAGACGCTGGCCAGCTTCGATACATTCAATAGCATGTCAATCCGCGAGGTCCTCATTACCGAGGATTCGGGAGACAAGTCGGTAGAAAAGTGCATTCCTGAGCACTGGCGTGCGCACACGCGATTCATCATTAACAATCCTAAGCTGGGTCAGATGAAGTCCATCGACGCGGCCTATGCACTGGTCCAGACGCGATGGATTTTTCATTGCGAAGATGATTGGTCATTCTACCGACCAGGCTTTATTGAAGACTCGATGGCCCTGCTCGAGGCTGACCCGCAGGCGTTGCAGGTATGGCTGCGTAGCTTCAGCCATGACTTGCAGGTGCACAGTCCTTACGTTTTTCTTGAACAGCGCCAGGTAATAGATGGCATTGTGTTTTACCGGCTTGGTTCACACAAGCCTGAATGGCAGGGATTTTCCTTTAATCCTGGACTGCGACGCTTGGCCGATTATCAGCAACACGCGCCGTATTCGAGCCATGGCGGCGAGAAGAACCTGTCGCGCCTGTTCGCTTCTGAAAACCGTTATGCGCTCATTCTTGAGAGTGATGCCGTTCTGCATACCGGTTTCGGCGAGCATGTCGAGGTCTCGGAAGAAAAAGTGAATAAGTTGCGGCGCAAGCGCAGGGAACGGATAAAGTTACTTGGTGCTTTTGTTCTTGGACTTATCGTGGGATGGATGCTCAATGTTATTGGCTGAAGGCAGTTTGAGTCGGCGGATTTATTCTCGTTACTTTAGTGCCGTATTGGTTTTGTTCCTGCTGAGTTACATTCTCCTAAACTCTGCTAAATGGACGAACAATATTTTCTACGCGCTGCTCGCTTTACCGGGCTTGTTCTTCTTGCTTAAGGAGCGTGGTGCAGGCTTGCTTGGTCAGCCACTGGCGTGGGCTTGGTTGGTGTTTTTGCTCTGGTTTCTGGTGCCTGCAGTTATTGCCGGAGATCCACAGTTTTATAAACATATCCTCTATGTCACTTTATTTGTGTTTGTGGTGGCGGGGTTTGCCGATCCTGTGTTCTTGCGTAGCGGTTCTTTCGCTCGTGCACTGTTCTGGATTATCGCACTGTATATTTTTGCCAGTGCCGTATACAGCTGGAGTACTGGTATTTTTATATTTGGGCAGCGTGTGGGGCTGCTGCCTGGGCGTATGGAGAATGTAATTTATGTCAGCATCTGGCTGTTCTGCGCGCTGGGCTTGGCGATGCCGACTTGGGGGCGCGAGCGCCGTTGGATGGAGGCAGTATGCGCGGTGGTGATATCGCTGGTCGCAGTAGCGTTCGTGCTACAGACGCGTACAGCCTTGGTTGGGGCAGCGTTCCTGTTCGGTTTCTGGGCACTTTACGGCATCTATCGCTTCCCTCGCCGTGGATCGATTGTGCTGCTGGTAGCCGTCGTTTTGTTCAGTCTGGCACTCTGGCTGGTACATGATGAAGCCTGGTTTCAGTCGTTGCTTGCCCGGGGGGACTCTTACCGCATTGATCTGTTTCGTATCATGACGGGTGAGTGGGGTAATTGTGGATGGGCCTTGGGGTGTGGCGTCGACTTCCAAACTTCGCAGACCCTGGCGGGAGGCATGCCCATTCAGCACCCCCACAATATCTTCGTTGCGTTGGGGCTTTATACCGGTGGCATCTCTTTAATACTGTTCATGGCCGTGATGGCAATGACGTTGTGGCAAGCCTGGCGCGGGCGTGATCCGTGGGGAGTCTACCTAGCCTGTTCGTTGGTAATGCTCAATTTCGACGGTAGCAAGTTGATCGGTAACCCTGACGAGCTGTGGCCTCTTGTTTTGTTGCCGGCAGCATTGATATTGGGACGGACTATTCGGGATCGGAATGCTTCGGCGGTCTGATTCTGACAAGTCTCTAAGCAATGGCACCAGCTCCCTGCCAAGACCGCTCAGGTCAAGACTGCACTGCTGCATGAGTCGAAAGAAGCGGCTATCAATCGGCCCGACTCATGCAGGTTAACTATCCTGCTGGTGCAAGTAGCTGGACCTCAGGGTTAGTCTTCTTCCGACGCTTCCCCTTGCTGGTCATCGATGAAGTACGAGGCGCTTGAGGCGTTTGAGTGTTGTCCAGTTGTACTGGCGTAGCGGAATGGTACGCAACAGGCTCCAAGCGTACTTCTTGTCGGCAACAGCCGCATACTTCAATGCCTTATTGACCAGTACCGTCCTGCCCTTCTGGTATCCAGGGTGCGACTGGTAGGGAGCCATCGCCAGCATATCGGCATCAAATAGCACCTTGAATCTTCTGGACAGGTTGTTCGGGTGTCGACGGTAACGTGTGACACACATTGGAAGTTCGTGTACTTCGTAACCCTTGCTGGCGATTCTGAGTGTGATCTGGAAGTCCTGAACTTTTATGTTCGGGTCGTAGAACTGCGCCGCTTGTAAGGCTTCCATGCGATAAAGCGCGCCGGGTGCACCGATGACCACGGCTTCGCTAACAATTCGGTCAAAACTGAATTTCTTCACCTGGGTGCGGTGCTGACTTTTGATATCTGTCCCGTCGCTGTCCATGTAAGCAATCAAAGCGCCTACGCAGCCTACTCTGGGGTGCTCATCAAGGTATCTGGCCCTGACACTGAGCGAGTGCGGGAGCATGATGTCGTCCAGGTCAGGCGTGGAAACATAGACGCCCCTTGCTAGTTTGAGCCCATTATTTAGCGTCGCACTAACACCCTGGTTTTGTTGGGACAGGAGCTGGAAATTGTAAGTGCTTTGCAGTCTTCGAAGCATGGCTAGGCTGTTATCCGTCGAACCATCATCAACGATGATGACTTCGAAGTGGGGGTAGTCCTGAGCAAAGATGCTTTGTAGCGCATCTTCCAGATACTTCTCGGCGTTGTAGCAAGGGGCGACGATTGAGATCAGCGGCTGCTGTTTGGCGGATTGCGAAAGCGGCTGTAGTCGTTCTTGTGGCTCTGGCGTCATGGTGTAGAGATATGCCTTAAATCTGCCCCTCTGTCAGAGGCTATTGCTGATCGACAATGATTTCAAAGTGATATCATGATGCATCCTGATGCCAAAGTCGAAAAAGCTACCTTTGGCCCAGGCCCGTCGACTTCCGTTCTAGTGCAGTACTGCAGCTAGCTCCGTGGCATTGCAGACTGACTGGTTGGCTAGGTAGCTGCCAATAAAAAAGCCTCCATCCTGGCTCAGCAGCCACTGGCGATCTTTTTCGTAACGGAGCATGTGTTTGAAATTGCGTAGCCGCAGTGACCGCGGCAGCGCCGTTTTGCGTACGCGCAAATCGGCGACGTCGATCAATCCTAATTCACCCTCGGGCGTCAGAACTATGTTGCCCAGGTGTGCGGAACGAAAATAAATCCCCTGTTCGTGGAGTCTGGCGAGCAACTGACCGAATTGTGCTCTCAGGTGGTCGGCTTGCTCGACCTCGCCCAGTAATTGGCGCAACGTGTGCCCGGGTAGAGGGTCGTAATGCACGGCGTCGCGGGCGATTCGGCTGATTCGAAAGACATCACGGACGTGTGGGCAGAGGATGTTACGCTTGGTCAATGCCTGACAGTTGTCGGCAAAGCGCTGAGCATAGGGATACCAGAGTGCGGACGATATAAGGCGCTTGCGCCGAAATAGCTTCAGGAATGATCCATCTGCCAAGCGCAGCACTTTGTCGCCCGAACCGTCGGCTTCAAGTACCTCTGCCCCTTCACGCAGGGCGCTATATTGGGCGTAGTCAAGCGTGCGCATGGTCATTCAGGGGGGCCTGATCAGCAGTAGGTCGGCTATCTTACCTGCTCAAAGAGGGCTTATTAAGGCTGTGATAGAATTGACGCCTTTTTTTGATGACGGCTCCCTATGGCTTCTCCAACTTCATCTGCCCCTTCGAGCCTTAGCATTTACCTGCGGCTGCTGACGTACGTTCGACCTTATATCGGTATGTTCGTAGTCAGTATCTTGGGCTTCCTGATATTCGCCTCCACCCAGCCGATGCTCGGCTACATCCTCAAGTTCTTTGTAGACGGCCTGAGTAATCCGGAGGCCGGGTTGTTCGTTGGGGTGCCTTGGTTGCTAGAGCATGCGCCTTGGATTGCTGAGCTCAAGCTGCTACAGGCCGTGCCTTTACTGATCGTGCTCATCGCCTTGCTGCAGGGAGTCGGTTCATTTCTTGGCAATTTCTTTCTGGCCAAGGTCTCACTGGGGCTGGTACACGACCTGCGTGTGGCGCTGTTCAACAACATGCTGACGCTGCCCAATCGCTATTTCGACAGCCACAATTCCGGGCACCTAATTTCGCGTATCACCTACAACGTGACCATGGTCACCGGGGCGGCCACCGATGCGATCAAGGTCGTCGTGCGTGAGGGCATGACGGTAATTTTCCTGTTCGCCACCCTGCTGTG
>JBLXCH010000149.1:0-7478 GCA_048265065.1 Motiliproteus sp.
AATAGTAATAGAAAATATAAAAAAATTGAATTTGAGTTATTCTGTTTGGCGATTTAGGATAACCCTACAATTTAAAAGGCTGCTGCTTTGGTTTTTTACTACGGTCTGCTACTACGGTCTGCTACTGCCAAAGCTAGTAATAGGTGTGGTTATGACAATATCCATTATCAGAGCAGCCAGATAAAAACGGCTATACCAAAGCCGCTTTAGGATTTACAGATAAGCATTGTCTGATAACAAAGCAGATAATCGATAAACATAGATAAGCTAGGTTGGGAATAAAGATGGCTGGAAAGACACTTTACGACAAGCTCTGGGATGCTCATTTAGTCAAAGAGCAAGAAGATGGTAGCGCGTTGATTTATATTGACCGCCAATTGCTGCATGAAGTCACCTCACCTCAGGCGTTTGAGGGCTTGCGTCTTGCAGGCCGTAAGCCATGGCGTTTAGACGCAAACCTGGCAACGCCGGATCATAACGTACCAACAACCAGTAAAGAGCGTGTTATTGGCGTTGAGGGTATTGAAGATCCAGTGTCTAAAATCCAAGTTAAAACACTTGACGATAACTGTGATGAATTCGGCATTCTGGAATTCAAAATGCAGGATAAGCGTCAAGGTGTGGTGCATGTAGTTGGCCCTGAACAAGGTGCAACATTGCCTGGCATGACGGTTGTTTGTGGCGACTCGCATACTTCCACTCACGGTGCCTTCGGGGCATTGGCTCACGGTATTGGCACATCAGAAGTTGAACACGTTTTAGCGACCCAGTGTTTGATCGCTAAAAAAATGAAGAACATGCAAGTGCGTGTTGAAGGAACGCTGTCTAAAGGGGTTACTGCTAAAGATGTTGTTTTAGCGATTATCGGCGAGATTGGTACCGCTGGTGGTACAGGGTATGCAGTTGAATTTGCAGGTTCTGCGATCGAAAGCCTGTCGATGGAAGGCCGCATGACTGTTTGTAATATGGCCATTGAAGCGGGCGCGCGTGCAGGTATGGTTGCTGTTGATGACATCACGATCGATTATGTGAAGGGTCGTCCATTCGCACCGAAAGCGGACCAATGGGAACTTGCCGTTGCAGCGTGGCGCGATTTGCACTCTGATGCGGATGCTGTGTTTGACGAGGTGGTTACCCTTAAAGCTGAAGACATCAAACCGCAGGTGACCTGGGGAACATCGCCAGAAATGGTCTTGCCTGTAGACGCAAACGTCCCAGACCCTAGTCAAGAGCCAGATCCTGTTAAAAAGCAAGCCATCGAACGCGCATTGGAATACATGGGGTTGACGCCTAATCAGTCCATCGAAACTATCCAGTTAGATCGTGTGTTTATTGGTTCGTGCACTAATTCACGGATTGAAGATTTACGAGAAGCGGCGGCTGTAGTTAAAGGCCGGAAGGTCGCTTCTACCTTGAAAGAAGCCTTGATTGTTCCGGGTTCTGGATTGGTGAAAGCGCAGGCTGAAGAAGAGGGGCTTGATCAAATTTTTATTGAGGCTGGGCTTCAATGGCGTGAGCCGGGCTGTTCCATGTGTTTGGCGATGAATGCCGATAAGCTGGGACAGGGTGAGCATTGTGCTTCAACCTCAAACCGTAACTTTGAAGGTCGTCAGGGTTTTGGTGGGCGTACGCATTTGGTGAGTCCTGCGATGGCTGCAGCGGCGGCCATTGAAGGTCATTTTGTAGACGTTCGCACATTCTTGGATAGCTAAAAGGAGAAGTAAGCATGAAAGCATTTACTCAGCATCAAGGCTTGGTTGCTCCTTTAGATCGAGCCAATGTCGACACTGATATGATCATCCCAAAGCAGTTTTTGAAATCCATCAAGCGTTCGGGCTTTGGTCCGAACTTGTTTGATGAATTACGTTATTTGGACGAAGGTAAGCCCGATCAGGATTGTAGTCAGCGACCAATTAATCCTGATTTCGTGTTGAACCTACCTCGTTACGCTGGTGCTTCTGTATTACTGGCCCGTGAAAATTTCGGCTGCGGCTCCAGTCGTGAACATGCGCCTTGGGCGTTAGATGATTTTGGTATTCGTGTTGTTATCGCTCCGAGTTTTGCAGATATCTTCTTCAATAACTGCTTCAAAAACGGTATTTTGCCAATCACTCTTGAGGAAGGCGTGGTTGATTGTCTGTTTGCGGAAGTGAACGCAATGGAAGGTTATGCGTTGACAGTCGATCTAGAGGCGCAAACCATCACTTCGCCGTCTGGGCAGCAGATTGCTTTTGATATCGATAATTTCCGTCGCCACTGTTTGCTAAATGGTCTTGATGATATTGGTTTAACGCTGGAAAGTGGCGAGGCTATTAAAGCTTATGAAGCTAAGCGAGAGCAGCAAGCACCATGGTTGTTCAACGCTATTCAGTAGCAGTTTAGATGACAATTACTCGATTTTCGTTTCACGCTGATAGCTGAAGAGCTATCGGCGTTATTTTTAACTGAACAGAATAAAATTAAGTAAGGAATATCCATGAGCAAGAAAATTCTTGTATTGCCAGGTGACGGCATCGGCCCAGAAATTATTGCTGAAGCGGTAAAAGTATTAAAAGTAGCCGCTGCTAAGACTAATTTTTCAATTGATCTTGATGAAGCCTTAATTGGTGGTGCCGCTATTGGTGAAACTGGCGGTCCTTTGCCAGATGAAACCTTGGCAAAATGTCGTGAAGCTGATGCGATTTTACTAGGTGCAGTTGGTGATCCAAAGTGGGATGGTATTGAGCGTCATCTACGTCCTGAGCAGGGTTTGCTGACTCTTCGTCAAGAGCTTGATCTATTTGGTAACTTGCGTCCGGCGATGCTTTACCCTCAACTTGCTAGTGCATCATCTTTGAAGCCTGAGGTGGTTTCTGGTCTTGATATCCTTATCGTTCGTGAATTGACTGGCGGTATTTATTTCGGTGAGCCTCGTGGTATTCGTACTTTAGAAAATGGTGAGCGTCAGGGTTACAACACCTACGTTTATAAAGAGTCTGAAATTCGCCGTATAGCTCATGTCGCTTTCCAAGCCGCCCAACAACGCGGCAAGAAAGTTTGTTCGGTTGATAAAGCAAACGTGTTAGAAGTGACTGTGTTGTGGCGCGAAATTCTTAATGAAGTCCATAAAGAGTACCCAGATGTTGAGTTGAGCCATATGTACGTGGATAACGCGTCTATGCAACTGGTTCGTGCACCTAAGCAGTTTGACGTGTTAGTTACAGGCAACATGTTTGGTGACATTTTGTCAGATGCGGCCGCTATGCTAACCGGGTCTATTGGGATGCTGCCATCAGCTTCTTTAAACTCGAAAGGACAAGGCATGTATGAGCCTTGCCACGGCACAGCGCCTGATATTGCCGGTCAGGGAATTGCTAACCCATTGGCGACAATTTTATCGGCAGCGATGATGTTGCGTTATTCGCTCGAGCAAGTCGACACCGCTGTATTGATCGAACGCGCAGTAAGTGCAGTGCTGGATCAGGGTTTGCGTACAGCTGATATCTATGCGGACGGTATGACGCGCGTGTCTACTTCTGAAATGGGTGATGCGGTAGTGAAGGCGCTCGAAAGCCTCTAAATATCGCGAATTTAGTCCAATAAAGTTCAGGAAATAGGCGCGCCATGCGTTGATTTTCTGATAATATATTGGCCCTTTTGTACGGTTGGTGAGTTCGCTAAATCGTGTAGAAGGGCCTTTTGTGTTTTTATATTCGAATTTAATCAGCTAGCTCGCCCGTAGTGAGCTAGCTCTAAACAGGACAGCGTAATGCGTGTAGGTTTTGTCGGCTGGCGTGGCATGGTAGGTTCCGTGTTAATGCAGCGTATGCTTGAAGAGCGAGATTTTGACGCGATTGAGCCCGTGTTTTTCACTACATCTCAGGTTGGCCAAAATGGCCCTGAAATTGGTAAAACAACCGACACATTAAAAGACGCGACAGACATTGATACATTAAAAACAATGGACGCAATTGTCTCCTGTCAGGGTGGGGATTACACCAAATCAGTTTATCAACCACTGCGTGATGCTGGCTGGAAAGGCTATTGGATTGATGCTGCCTCCTCGTTACGTATGATCGATGACAGTATCATCGTTTTAGATCCTGTGAACGGCGATATCATTCGTGAGGGTATTAGCAAAGGCGTGAAAACCTTCGTTGGCGGTAACTGTACCGTTAGTCTGATGCTCATGGGGCTAGGCGGGCTTTTCAAAGCGGGTCATGTTGAATGGTTAAGCTCGATGACTTACCAAGCAGCTTCTGGTGGCGGCGCGCGTCATATGCGTGAGCTTGTTCGTCAAATGGGTCAGGTTAATGCATCAGTAGCCACAAAGCTTGACGATCCGGCGTCTGCTATTTTGGATATTGACCGTGAGGTCGCCGCAGCGATCCGTAGCGATAAATTAGACACTACAGAGTTTGGTGTACCACTAGCCGGCAGTTTGATTCCATGGATCGATAGCCAGCTAGACAATGGCCAGAGTCGTGAAGAATGGAAAGGTCAGGCAGAAACCAACAAGATTTTAGGGTCAACAGACTCGCCAATTCCGGTTGATGGAACCTGTGTACGCATTGGCTCGATGCGTTGTCACAGTCAGGCGTTTACTATCAAACTGAAGCAAGACGTTCCGTTGGATGAAATCGAAGGTATGTTGGCTGCTCATAATGATTGGGTAAAGGTTGTGCCTAATGAAAAAGAAGCAACGATACGAGACCTTACTCCGGCTGCAATTACTGGAACGTTAACTGTGCCTGTAGGCCGTTTACGTAAGCTTAGCATGGGGCCAGAATACCTAAACGCCTTCTCGGTCGGTGACCAATTGCTCTGGGGAGCAGCAGAGCCGCTAAGAAGAATGTTGAATATTCTTCAGGAATCCTAGTGGTATGTAGAGGCCAATTCTTATTAAGATTGGCCTTTTTTATTGCCTTAGATCAAGCAAGCACCTGCAAAGCTAGTAAATCCCCTCAGTGTAATGCTATTACCGTTTTTCAACGTATTGATTAATAGTGCTTATTAAATGATACTTTTAGTCGCTACATAGGCTATAACTCGGTATTTGTACTTGATTTAACGGTGTGAAATATTCAAACGTTTGTTTGTTATTCTCTTTGGATCAAGATTTAGCGCGGTGAAAAAAGGAAGAAAATATGTTGCGTAAATCAATGGTTGCTCTTGCTGTTCTTGCGGCAATGAACGCTCAGCAGGCCAACGCATTGGGATTAGGTGAGGTGAAGGTTCACTCTGCGCTTAATCAGCCCTTGAATGCCGAAATTAATTTACTGCAAGTGCGTGATCTAGCGGAATCTCAAATCATCGCTGGATTGGCTGATGCCGATGACTTTTACCTCGCTGGGGTGAAGCCGACGACAATGCTTTCTGATATCAGCTTTCAGCTTGATGTTAAAAATGGCAAAGGCACCATTAAACTTTCTACTTCGCAACCGATTCGCGAACCATTTCTTAACTTTCTTGTTGAAGTGAACTGGCCAAGTGGTCGTTTAGTTCGTGAATATACCGTACTGCTAGACCCACCTGTGTTTTCGCCGAAAGACCTGAACCCACGCTCTGCACCGGTGCTGCCTCAAACTAGCGCTGCGTTACCTTCTGTACGATCTGAACCAATGAGGCCAATGGCTGCGCCTTTGCCTTCTCAAACGGTTGCTCCCAGTATTGCTGACGGTAAGTACCGTGTGGGTAAGAAAGATACGCTATGGGATATCTCGTTAAAAACACGGCCAGACCGTTCTATTTCTCCGCAGCAGATGATGATGGCCTTGCAGCGGATGAATCCAGATGCGTTTGTGAATAATAATATTAACCGCCTCAAGTCAGGTGTGGTTTTATCGATTCCAAACAAACAGCAAATTCTTGCCTACGATAGCTCTGCTGCAGTTGCAGAAGTTAAACGCCAAAACAGTGCGTGGAAAGGCGCTGCATCCCCAAAGCCTAAGGCTTCCGCTGCCCCTCGGGCTGAGCAGATGGATGCCGCGAAAAGTGACCAGCCTGCGGCGCCTGCTTCTAACGAAGACGAAAAGTCACAGCTTAGAATTGTCTCTAAAGCACCAGAGCCTGAAAATGAGTCTGCAGCGACCGAAGACAAAATGTTAAGTGCAGACGCGCCTGAGGAAGAATCTCCAGAGTCACGAATTTCTGAAGAGCTTCTTGCTAAGAACCAAGAACTTGAAGAGCAGCTCGTTGTTACTTTAGAAGGTTTAGATAAAGTTGAGCGTGATAACGCTGAGCTTTTTGATCGGTTAGAAAAGCTTACAGGGCAGCTGGAGTCTATGCAGCAATTGCTCATGCTGAAAGATCAACAAATGAGTGATCTTCAAAGCAAAATGGCGGAAGAGGCTATAGCGCCACCACCACCGCCGCCAGAAAAAGGGTTCTTAGACACATTGATGGCGTCTCCAGCCATTATTGGCGGTGTTATTGCTGCGTTGCTGGCTGCGCTCTTAGCGTTGTTCCTTATTGGTCGTAAACGACGTGCTAAGGATGATGATGAAGCCGTAGAACAAGCAATGGCTGTGCTCGATGAGCGTGATCAGACGGATAAGGTTGATGCTACTGCTGCAGCTGCAACCGTTGCCGCGGCGGCAGTAGCAACAGCCGCTGTAGCCGAGGAATCTAAAGAAGACGAGGTGCTCCTGGACGAGCCTGAGTCAACGCCGGCGGCCGATGATGACCCGTTTGATATGAGTGACGAAGATCTGGGTGATTTTGACTCGTTAATTTCAGACGATGATAAAGACACGGATGCCGCTGATCTTGATATGGATCTAGAGATTGATGAGCCGATCGAAGAAGATCCTGAGATGGCGGAGTTTGCAGCGTCGTTAATGGACGGTGATGAGTTTGATATTTCGACGGATACTGACAGCTCAGAAAACGTCGATGCTCTTGAAGACAGCTTGGGTATTGATGAAATCGATTTGGATGAAGAGCCAGCTACTGATGACCTGGACCTGGACTTATCTGAGACAGACCTCGATAACCTTATGGATGAGGCCTTAGGTGAGGACGACAACGCTGGGCTTGACGCCTCGCTGGAAGCGTTAGACGACGACGCCGATTTAGATTTTGTGATTGCAGATGATGATGCTGAAAATGAAGCCGATGCGGATATATCTGCTGATCTTGATGCGCTTCTAGCTGAATCGGACGATATTGAAGACGATATCGTTGAAACTGCAGGCCTAGAGTCTACAGAAACGGACTTGGCTGACGTTGATGCAGAAGATGTTGGTTTAGAAATAGACTCAGATCTTGATGATCTGCTGGCTGAAACCTCAGAGTTGGTTGAGGAATTGCCTGAAACTGAAGATTCAGTGCTTGATATAGCGTCGGCGGATGAAACTGTCGACATCGATTCCGACCTTGATGCGCTTTTAGCTGAAGTGGACGAACCCGAGTCGGTGCTAGACGATGCGGCAGTAGAAAATGCTGTAGTAGACGATATTGTGACTGATGATGCTGTGGCTGATGATTTTTCGGTTGAC
>JBLXCH010000150.1:0-7466 GCA_048265065.1 Motiliproteus sp.
TACCTGTGGTTGATTCACGGTGTCTTCGCTTTGCTTGTCTTAAGTTTGCACTTTCAGCAACGCTATTGGGCAAAATTGTCGGATAGTCTATTTGCTGCCATTGGTCGATTAACCTTTTTGAGGAAGGCCTCATGAGATTGATAGATCGCTATATCACCAAAACGTTAATGAGCACCTGTATTGTCGTTATGCTGGTGATCCTGTTTCTCAATGGTCTTTTCGGATTTATTGATGAGTTAGATAACACCAAACCGGGTTATGAAGCGATAAACGCCTTTGTGTATACGCTGTTTACTCTGCCGCGCAGTATTGTGGACTTTGTAGCAATGACAACCATGATTGGTTGTTTAGTGGGTATGGGAATGATGGCGAATAACTCTGAGTTAACCATCATGCGTGCTGCGGGTATTTCAAAGTGGCGCATTCTACTGGCGGTTGCCAAGCCCGTTGCGTTGCTTATGGTTCTGATTATGTTAGTGGATGAATACGTTGCTCCACGACTGGATCAGGCTGCAGAAGTTTATAAAATCGAGAAAACCGAAGATCAAGAATCTTTTATTGGTGACAAGGGGTTATGGCACCGAAATGGCGCTAACTATATCCACATTGGGGCTGTGCAACCTGATGGCACATTACTGAATGTCACGTACCACCGATTTAATGAAGACAACGAATTACAAGAGGCGGGCTTTGCAGATCGAGCCTACTTTAAAGATGATGCTTGGTGGTTCGAGCAGCTAGAGATGACTCAATTTGATCTTCAGCGAACAAAAACACTGTTTGCCGAAAAGCAGCAATGGGAAGTCGCCTTGGACTCGACGTTGTTAAGCGTCCTAGCCGAAGATCCTGACAATATGTCGATTACTGGTTTACACCGCTACAGTGAATACCTTAAACAACAAGAAATTAATGCGACCTCTTATATTATAGTGTTCTGGCAGAAGCTTTTTTTGCCCTTAGCGGTATTTGGGCTAGTGCTTATCGCTATGTCGACGTTGTTTGGCCCTATGCGTTCAGTGAGCATGGGGCAGCGAATCATGGTTGGTTTTATGGTCGGCTTAGTGTTTAAGATTATTCAAGATGTGCTTGGGCCAGCAACCACGGTATACAACTTGTCGCCATTTATATCGGCGCTGATTCCCGTTGTACTGTGTTTAGGGGTTGGTGGTTGGCTGCTGCGTAAGGCAGGTTGAAAAACGGCGTTTATTTTTTCTTGATAGGCTTGGGTAAACTGACTACCTGAGTGTCTGAGTAGCGGTCATGCCAGCTTCTCTTGTCCTTATCGATCAATATCCAGACATAGCCAAGGCCTGCAAATAAGGCGGATACCATCGCCATAAAGAATCGTATGAGTGCTTGCATCCAGCTGATGCTGTGCCCGTCGATGGTTTGAATACGGATACGCCACGCCTGCATGCCTAATGTCTGCCCGCCACGGGTCCAAAAACCGGCGAAGAACAAAAAAGTAATGAGGAATAATGCGCTCTTGAAAAAGGGCCCTTGTGCTGCTTCTCCATCGTTGAGTGCTACCCCAATAAATCCCACTAACATCCATAGCGCAATCACGAGCAAACTGTCGTACAGCATAGCTGCCAATCGTTTAATGAGTGATGCGGGAACCAGTTGGTCGGGCGTTTCGGGGAACTTGCGCAAAAGACTATCCAAATCAGCTTGAAGTGGTAAAACGAAAACCGCAGTCTACTGAGACTCTGTCCCAAGCTCAATACCGAAGATGGCTCGAAAAAAAGTTGGCTCGAAAAAGCTAGCTAAAAAAAGTTGGCTGAAAAAGTTGCCGAGTGCTTGTGTGTATTGTTTGATGTTCTTATTCAGTGGCAGGCTTAAGTCTGAGTAGGCAGTCCTTTAGTGGCTTTTGAGCAGGTGTTTGTCCTATCCAAATTTTTAACACGGCATTGAAGTAGTCAGTGCCGTTAATAGTGTGCGTTAGCTTGTTGTTGATCCACAGCAGCGTTCCCTTGTCAGGATGCTGATCAAGGTAGATAACATCACCCTCAACCATGTCCGTTAGGTATTCGTACGATTCATCCAGCCGTTGCTGAAGTTTTTCGAGTGCGTCCGGTGTGTTGTTTTTGACAAAGCCGTCCTGCCAGCCTTCGACTAGCTTTTCTTTAGGCACGTCATGAGCAAAATAGATGCTGAGGCGGCGAGGGCCATCCATGGCTAATATTGCATCCGGATCTTGGCTTGGTTCGGGTAAATAGAGCGCGGCAACGTAAATGTCCCAGACCAATTTTGTGCGAATTCCAAAACCATTCAATAGCGCGGGAGTTGAATAGCCTTGTAATGTTACGGTTTCTGGGAGGTGAATAGCGGCGCTTGTGCACTTTGCCTGAACTGAAGGCGTGAGCAACAATCCAGTGAGTAGGCCGTAGATAGCAAATCGTTTAATCATGGCGGCTTATTAAACGGTGTCCATGTGACGAAAGTATGAACCCTTTGCTTAAAGTATGAATTTTGATAAAAAGCCGCCGTGAATCGGTTACTTTTCTGTCAGTAATTCAATCATGTAGCCATCGGGGTCTTTCACAAAAGCAATGATAGTCGAGCCGTGTTTCATCGGCCCCGCCGGTCTAACTACGTTGCCACCACTGGCGGTGACTGCTTCACAAGCGTCATAAACATCCTTCACGCTAATGGCAATGTGACCGTAGGCATTGCCTAGTTCGTAAGTCGATGTCTCCCAGTTATGGGTTAACTCGATGGCTGCGGCTTCCGACTCATCTTCGTAGCCGACAAACGCAAGGGTAAATTTACCCTCAGGGAAATCCTTCTTACGAAGTAATCGCATGCCTAGGACGTCGGTGTAAAAAGCAATTGAACGATCAAGATCAGTAACTCGTAGCATCGTATGTAAAATTCGCATTTTAGTGTCTCCTAAGTGACTGAAATCAGTAATCTAAGGAACTCGATGGGTATACATCCATCAAAAAGACTACGTATAATTTGTGGGTCGAGAAAATATACTTAACACGATGACATTAATAGCTCCTTGAGAAAATAGCCTGCAGAGAACATCTAGAATAAACAGCTCGTATAGTCCGTCTGTGGAAAATGCCCGAAGGTTCCATCTATTGGTCATAATTAGATGATTAACTGTTCTTTTACGTTGGCTGTGTTGCAGTTGGGTGTAACACAAGCCAGTTAAGGGATCTGGGCCGATAGCGCTCAGTTGAAAATTACAGTAGTTAGAGGAATCAACGGTGGCAAAGCCAGGGCGTACGGGGTTAAGTAGGATTATTTATGCAGCAGGTTATTCTTATCAGGGGTTAAAAGCCTGTTATCGTCATGAGGCTGCATTTCGGCAAGAATTACTGCTGTGTTTTTTGCTGATCCCATTGAGCTTTATAGTGACTCCCAACCTAGTGGAGAGCGCGCTATTAATTTCAACGTTGATCATCGTGCTCATTACCGAATTACTTAATTCAGCTATTGAGGCTGTGGTGGATCGAATAGGTCACGAGTTCCATGATTTATCGGGTCGTGCAAAAGATATAGGTTCTGCCGCTGTACTGTTTTCATTATTATTGGTGACAGTGGTGTGGGCTTTGGTAATTATTAAAAACTGGTTTTAAAAAAGGTTGGAGTAAATCGAGTGACTGTAAAATTGCCTTATCAATACCTGCGGTTGCCTATGTTGGTTGTCGCATTAGTAAGCTCAATGCTGACCACAGCAGTTGCGGCGAATATTGGCCCTAAAGAAGTGATAGAAGATCGTTATCAAGCGTTTCTTGGCTTAGTTGAATCTAAAGCTATAGTCGCAGGTATGCCTAAGGATGAGTTGTTCAACCTTATGGAAAAGGAGTTGGATCCTGTTGTGGATTTCTCTCGGATTGCACGTAAAGTGATGGGTAAGTACTCACGTCAAGCCAGTGCTGATCAGATGACCATATTCACAGAAAGCTTTAAAAAAACCTTGGTGAATACCTACGCTAAAGGATTAGAAAATATCGACAAGTTGAAAACAGTGGATATTGAAGAAGCTGTGATTGATGACAAGGGCAAACGGGCAAAAGTAAACTCGTTTATTAAATTGAGCACAGGCGAGCAATACCAAGTGGTTTATTCACTTTTTCTGGATAAGTCAGGTGCATGGAAAGTTGAAAACCTAGTGGTTGAAGGCGTTAATATCGGGATCGTTTTCCGTAACCAATTTGCCCAATATATGGAGCAATATGGCAGTGTCGATAAGGCTATTGCCAATTGGGGGAACTAAATAGGTAATTTAAGCACCTGAAAACGCTAAACTAAGCACCTGATCTCTCTCGGGTGCTATTCAATCCCTACCCACATTCAGTTAGAATTGCCGCTTTTGCGTAAGCTGGTATTCATTCTTCATGCTAGAAGTAAATCCGATTCAACTCCGTATCAAAGATTATCTTGAGCGCACGGCCACTCTTAGAGGCTATTTAGATTACGAAACCAAAGCTGAACAGTTGGTTGAGGTTGAGCGTGAGCTAGAGCAGCCGAGTGTGTGGGACGATCCTGAGCGCGCACAAAGCCTGGGTAAAGAGCGTGCCGCTTTAGAATTGATCGTAAAGACGGTTGATAACCTTGAAGCAGGTTGTGCTGACGCGCGTGATTTATTGGATATGGCGGTTGAAGAGCAAGATGAAGACGCCGTCGCCGATGTCGAAGCAGAGCTCGATGGTTTAGGTGCACAATTAGAAACACTTGAGTTTCGCCGTATGTTTTCTGGCGAAATGGATCCGAATAACGCCTATCTGGAAATCCAGTCTGGATCAGGCGGCACCGAGGCTCAAGACTGGGCCAACATGATTCTCAGAATGTATTTGCGTTGGGGTGAGGACAAAGGCTTCAAAGTCGAGCTGGAAGAAGTTAGCGCCGGTGATGTGGCGGGTATTAAAAGTGCCACGATCTCATTTGCCGGTGAATATGCTTTTGGCTGGTTACGCACAGAAACTGGCGTGCATCGGTTGGTGCGTAAATCACCGTTTGATTCAGGTAGCCGTCGCCACACCTCCTTTGCTTCTGTTTTCGTGTCACCGGAAATTGACGACGATATCGAAATCGAAATTAATCCTGCTGATGTCCGAACGGATACATACCGTGCTTCAGGCTCAGGTGGTCAGCACGTCAACAAAACTGATTCAGCGGTGCGTTTGACGCACTTACCGACCAACACGGTTGTGCAATGTCAGAGTGAACGCTCGCAGCATCAAAACCGTGATAAATGTTGGAAAATGTTGCGAGCTCGTTTGTATGAACAAGAGATACACAAACGCTCAGAAGCTGCGCAAGCCGTGGAAGATACAAAGTCAGACATCGGTTGGGGTAGTCAAATTCGCTCCTATGTTTTGGATGACCAACGCATAAAAGACTTACGAACCAATGTGCAAACTAGCAATTGTGAGAAAGTGTTAGATGGTGCATTGGATGAGTTTATTGTCGCCAGCTTGAAAGCCGGACTATAACTAGTATTTCGATGAACTCAGCTACTCGGCCTAAATTAGATACCAAAAGGTAAAGCATGTCAGACCAACAGCAAGCCCCTCAAGATGAGAACCGTTTAATCGTTGAGCGTCGTGAAAAACTAAAAACACTACGTGAAGAGGGTAAAGCGTTTCCAAATAGTTTCCGTCGTGACAGCTATGCGCAAGATTTACAGGCTGCGTATGGGGATAAAACCAAGGAAGAATTAGAAGCGCTTGGGTTGCAGGTTAGCGTAGCAGGACGCGTGATGTTAAATCGTGGAGCTTTTGCTGTACTACAAGACATGTCGGGTCGCATCCAGCTTTATGTGAATAAGCCAGCACGTCCTTTTGCGAAAAGTCTCGATCTTGGCGATATTGTCGGTATTACTGGGCAGCTACATAAATCCGGTAAAGGTGATTTATACGTTGATATGGGTGAATACGAGCTTCTGACTAAGAATCTTCGTCCTTTGCCAGACAAGCACAAAGGCTTACAGGATACTGAAATCCGTTACCGTCAGCGTTATGTTGATCTGATTACCAATGAACCAGCACGTAAGGTTTTTGAAACACGGTCAAAAATTGTTGCAGGTATTCGACAATATTTATCAGAGCGCCGTTTTATTGAAGCAGAAACACCCATGCTGCAAGCCATTCCTGGTGGAGCGACAGCGCGCCCATTTGTGACCCATCACAATGCGCTTGATATGGACATGTACTTACGTATCGCTCCTGAGCTTTACCTTAAGCGTTTGGTTGTTGGTGGTTTTGAGCGTGTGTTCGAAATCAACCGTAACTTCCGTAACGAAGGCTTATCAACTCGCCATAACCCTGAATTTACCATGTTAGAGTTCTACCAATCCTACGCCGATTACAATGACTTGATGGATCTTACCGAAGACATGCTGCGCACCGTGGCCCAAAACGTTTTAGGCAGCAGTACGATTACTAAAGCCAGCCGTAACGAGCAGGGCGAAGTTCAGCTGGATGAAGCAGGCAACGTGATTGTTGAATGCCAATACGACCTATCTCAACCATTTCAACGCTTATCTGTGTTTGATTCTATTTTGCACTTCAACCCTGAGATCAACGCAGAAGAACTTGCTGATGAACAAGGTGCTCGCGGGATTGCAGAAGGCTTAGGTATTCCGCTAAAAGAGGGTTATGGCTTGGGTAAGGTGCAAATCGAAATCTTCGAGAAGACGGTTGAGCATCGTCTAGAGCAGCCAACCTTTATCACTAAGTACCCGACCGAAGTTTCGCCGCTGGCTCGCCGTAGTGATAGTGACCCTTTCGTCACAGACCGTTTTGAGTTCTTTGTGGGTGGTCGTGAGTTAGCGAATGGTTTCTCTGAGTTAAATGATGCGGAAGATCAAGCAGAACGCTTCCAAGCACAGGTTGCAGAGAAAGATGCCGGTGACGATGAAGCCATGCATTTTGACGCCGACTACGTGCGTGCTCTTGAATACGGTTTACCGCCAACGGCAGGTGAGGGTATTGGTATCGATCGTTTGGTGATGTTGTTTACTGATTCACCTTCAATTCGTGACGTTATTTTGTTCCCAGCAATGCGCCCCGAAGCAACCAATAGCTAATTAACAGGGGAACACTGGTATGGACTGGTTGTTCCCTCGTCATAAGCGCGACTTCGTCTCAAAGCGCTGGGTTAAAATTAGCTTACGCACACTTCATCTAGTCGGTATCGCAGGCTTTGCTGGTGCCTATATTCACACTGTTGATCCTAATCTCTGGCAACCCTTTGTTGCATTAACCTTGTTAACGGGTTTTGCTATGGCTGCGATTGAAGTGTGGAGCCACGGTATTTGGTTGCTGCAAGTAAGAGGGCAGGCGGTGCTGTTTAAATTAGTGCTGTTGGCATTAACCTTACAAACTACCAAAATTGCCGATTTGATTCTCTTAGCTGTGATTATTGTGATCTCCGGTGTGGTCTCACATGCGCCGGGTAGTTTGCGTTATTACTCACTCTATCATCGACGTAAAATCACCTTAGATACA
>JBLXCH010000151.1:0-7444 GCA_048265065.1 Motiliproteus sp.
CGCCAACTCCATGAGCGCGGTCTCAGCGTCCGCACGCTTGGCATTGCGCACATACTCCTGATAGCTCGGATAGGCGACTGCGGCGATGATGCCGATGATCGCGACGACGATCATCAGCTCAATCAGTGTGAAGCCGCTGCTAGTTTTACTAGCACACTCCGCTAGTTCTCTTTTCATCAGTTTGCCCTAACTTCACGCCATGAGTGGCGGCCAAAACGTTGCGATCCTGCAACCGGAATACACTGGGGGGTGGCACCGCTTGAGCCAGCAAAGCAGAGCCACCTGAGTAGTGGGGTTACACCTTTGGTTACGCCGTCACCCTCGTCGGATATGCCGGACCAGGGAACATCCTTGTCGTCGCCAACAGTTGTAGTGTCACTATTGTCGGGCGTGCCATCACCATTGGTATCGAAGTAGGCGTAATTCAGTCGGGAGCCGCTGGAGAGGCTTATCGCCATGATGAAGCTTGTACCGCCAAATGCACAGGGGTCAGACGAAGGCGTCATAGTAGTGAAAATGACCCTATCGGTACGAAGAGCTGCTTTGGCAACAACACGTTCACCAACCGCTCCCGTGTGTCCATCGCCTTCCTGCCATGCAAGGTCGATATACCAGCCGGAATGAGTAGTTAGTGTGTTGTCGGTGATTGCCCTTGCCTTGAGTCCGCTTGCCAGTGTTGCTTCCTTGATAATGGCTTGTTTTAGAAGGGAGCTGCGGCCGTCTATAGCTTCGCCTCGGTCGATAATGCCGTAGAAAGTTTCAATGGAGGGTGACGGCGGGATTTCGTTATCGCCATCGCGATAAAAGCTACCAGTGCCGAAGAAGACCATATGCTCACCTTTGTCATTGAAAGCTGATGACAGCGGAGCAGTAATGGCTTGGGGATCACCGCTACCATCCTTGGCGATAAACAGCGGGTCGTCACCCAGGCTTTTTGGAATATCCCAGTTGGACGTGTTGCTGCCATCCAGGTCGATACGCCATACGTTACCCAGTGTATCGGCTACATAGACTCGATCTGCCACCTGGTTGTAATCAGTGTCTGATGCCAAGGGCGAGCCGAGATTGCCTGTGCTCGGTAGTTCAATCTCCTTGATGATGCTGCCGGTCTCCGCATCCAGAATCCAGACCTTGCCTTCGTCAGGCGCGGCGTCGTGATAGCCGCTGCTGACGATCACGCCGAATTTTTCGTTGGGCAATGCGACCAATGCTGGTTGGCCCATGGTGTAGCCCATATCTGGGTGGCTGAACTCCCACATGACGCTGCTGCTATTCATGCTGCCGGGATTGGTTACGTCGAGCGCAAAAATACTTTTGCCCCCAGCCCCTGTAGTTCCGACTACCATGGTTTTCCAAGCGCCTCCGATCCAAACGTCTGAAACGCGCGGAGTACCGTCAACGTAATATCGGTGGGAGTAGGCGGGGTCGGTGAGGTTGATCAAATTGCTGAACACACTATTAGGCACATAGGCAAAGAGTTCGCTGCCACCATTGGTGGCAGCGGTATCGCTAACTCTAGCGTCAAAGCCATGCAGCATTCCGTCATTAGCCCCGACGATCACCATCGGTGTACGGGTCTTATAGGCATCAGTGGCACGGAAAGCAGTGTACGCAGTCCCTACGGCCCCTTTGCTCCACGTCAGGCGAGAATAACCGAAGTCCTGGTTGTGGATAAATTGCGGGTCGGAGTTGACGATATCGCCCAAGCGACTACTGCGCTGGCGGAAAGGCTTTGTTCGGTCTTCGGCGGTTATCTCATCGGTGCGGTCGCCGCGAAGATATGCCAAGCGCTGCTCCGCTTGCTCCGAGTCGGTTTCGTTGAGCCGTTGCAGTAAGGCCTGCTGAGCGCTGGCTAACGCATTCCAGGTGAAGTTGATGCCGCTAGTGGCGATCCGTTCGTCAGAGGCTCCTGCAGATGTTGCCGGCTGGATTGTAAAAATGCTTCGCGAATCGACAGAGTTCAGACTGTCAAGTTTCTGTGCAGCACTCCAAGCAGTATCCACCGCTACCACGCCATTCTCTCCAACGCGCCGTGCGAGTAAATCACCGCTCCAGAAACGGCTATCTAGGCGCGACTGGAAGAGTGCTGTATCGGTTTCTAGCCGAGTAGAGTTTGTAGCTAGGGATGCTGTTGTACTCTGCACTTCATTGGATATCTGTGCAAAGGCTTTCCGCAGGCTTTCCACCATGTTGGCGGCGTCACTCGCGACAAAGAAGTTATCAGGGCGCGGGTAGTTTGTTGCCAGCATGTCCGTGTTAGTGCGCCACCATTCCGTATCTAGTGCGGCGGTACGCTTATACGGATCTCCGAAGTCTTTAGGTACTTTAAATCCACCATACTTGGCTGCCAGCCAGTACTGGTTTCCCGTCTTTCCTGCAAGACTTTGGCCTTCTCTGACGTCCACCCAATATGTAGAAACGCTTTGTCTGCCGGTATAATCAGAGCGCAAGTCTCTCGTGTTGGCATCATAGGCAAGCCCTGCTATATAGGCGGAGTTTTCACGTCCGGTAAAAGGCGTATTGATAGTAATGCCTTCCAATTCAGCCACTTTGTTTGTGGCAGTGACGACGTTGACAGAATTGTCGCTGCTGACTTCGGATGGCACTGCTGGTTCGTCTGTAATTACCGTGTTGCCTGGAAGATTTTTGTCTCGATGAGTATTAGTGTCGCCGATACCCAATATCACGTTCTTCTGGCAGGCGTATTGGATAGGGTCTTTCCAATCAGTGATAACAGGGAATCCGTCATGCCAGCGATCTAAGATGGTTCCGTCAGGTTTTGAATTGTGAGCTGGGTTGCTAGTACTATATGCTCCAACGTTTCCTTGATTTTTAAAGTATCGGAGCGCTGTGTAATAAAGCTCGCTCACGGGGTCGTGTGACTTGAAGTCGCCATTGGTCTTCAGCGAGCCGTCAGCATTTAGCTCGCCAAACTTGTTTAGATAATTCATTACTCCGCTGTTGCTAATGGTCCTGCCTAGGCTAGTGGTGATGCTGTCCGGATTGACAATCATGACTCCGGTGTTGGCATTCCATTCAGGATTGTCGGAGGAGGGGGAAATGAATTTTTGTTGAGCCCGTAGAACCCCGCCGTCCCTAAGCATGTTGCCATCGTTAAGGTAGCCGAAGATGCTGTATCGCAGATCTCCAGAGTACTGTTGAAGTAGTCCGACAGGTTTGTAGTTTCCATTCGGGTAGCGCTCGCAGTTGGATTCCAGTCCCTTAGTAGGATCACAGACCTTTACGCGAATCTTTACGCGGTAGACGCTTTTGACTTGGTCAGTGCCCTTTGGGGTGTATGCGGTTATTAGTCGGCCGTCAACCCATTGCGCTGAATTGTTGGGTTCGTAATTTACCCATTCGGCCTGTTTCTCCGCAGATGAACCACCACCGCCGATGCCATCCTTCCAGTTGGAAAAAAGCATGTCGGCACCTAGCCCTTGGAGGCGTATATAGAGGTTATCCCATCCGGTGGTGACGGGCGCCGCGCCTGCGATATCCGCCTTAGCAATCAGCCCTTGGGCTTTCGTGTCCTCCATGCGGTTGCCCGCGCTGCTTTGCCCCGAATGGCGGGCTTTCTGTAGAACCGTTTCGGTTGCTGTGTCACGATAACGATACCCGCCAGTCAATGCGCTGCGAAATGGATCAATCGTTGGGGTCGCCGCCCAGTTAAGGAAGTTTCCGCTCCAGCGTTTATTACCGGAGCATGTATGGCTGTTCGCGTCACTATCCGGTACGAACCATTCATTGCTCTGGTCGTAGATGTAGCATTTCTTCGAGCTAAAGTAGCCGATGTAGGTGTTTGAAGGCCTATAGGCGCCGGTGTTGGCCACCGATAGGACAGTGGGCCATTCAACCGAAGGTACCAGCGCCAAGTTGCCGGGCACGCTTCCTCCGCCCAGTAGAAGGGGGGCTTGCGAAATGTCGGCATGACTGGGTGCAGCTGCTGCTGTTATGCCAAGAGCGAATAGAAAGCCAAGATTAGTTTTTAATGTTTTTGAAATTAGATGGTGGCGACTCATAAAGAGAACTCCGTGATGGCCAGGCAGCAGTTTTTATTGCTCGACCAGGAAGGTGGAGCGGAGTTGAATGTGAGAGCTTGGTTCGTTGTCGCTATTAATATTGGCGCCGTACCCAGCGGACTCGACACGCACCAGTGCGCCCTCATCCTCTATGGGCGCGCCGGCCTCAGTGCTGGTTCTGAATTTTGCCAACAGAACAATCTTGTATTCGGGGTTTTTGCTGGTGCCCGGAAAATCGTCATAGCTATCGGTATGGGCAGCAGTTTCCAGGGCGGTTAGGGTGCCTGCGACAAAGAGTTTGGTGACCTCTTCTTCGCCCTTTCGCAGAGCTGCTTCCGAAGCTTGTTGCGCCAAGTCACTGTCGCGCATATTGCCAGCCATGTTTTCTTGCAGTGATGTGCCACGCATGCTGCTCAGGCCAATGATGGTAAGCAGCAACAGCATAATCAGAGCAACTATGAGAACTGCGCCGCG
The DNA here is from genome assembly GCA_048265065.1 of Motiliproteus sp. Lineage (GTDB taxonomy): Bacteria > Pseudomonadota > Gammaproteobacteria > Pseudomonadales > Balneatricaceae > Motiliproteus. The sequence goes on from JBLXCH010000151.1 coordinate 4,497, forward strand.
CTCTGCTTGCGGCAAGGAAAAGTTAAGGGTCATGGCAGGCGATTCCGTATGCCTATGGTGGAGGTGAATACTTGAGCGAGTCGGCGATTGTCTATGGCGACATCTTGGCCGTTAAAGCGAACGGTCTGCTGTTCCTGAGTGACATTTGTGTCTGAGCTTACTACTAGCAGTTCAATACGAACCGATGCGACGTTTTCCCAATTGGTGACTTTGTCTGCATCTCGATACTCAAGCACCTGCTTGTTTATGCCATTAGTTATTCCGTACCTGATCTGCATATCCTGGATGCCTTCTACTAGCTCTTCGCTAATAAATTTGGCTTCGGTTCCCGCGACTGTCAGGCGGCTGCGAACAAGTGAGGGGGGGCGTTCTCCGTTATCCCTGACATAAAAGAGTAAATTTTGTAGCGTTAGGATCTCCATTTCGCTTGTATATTCATGGCTCCAGTAGTTGCCCCCGGCATCCTTGCCCTTGTTTCCTGGCTTCACATTCCCGCCGCTTTGTTGAAGAACGCTAGCTTGTTCGTTATTAGTGTTTTGAAAGATGTCGCAACCGAGCGCATCGGAAACTAGTGTTATAGTTCCCGCCGGTATGCCAGTGCTTGTCTCTGAAACACCGAGATTTGGAGTTGAAGTAGCGTTGCTGGTGTCGCCGTTGAAATTACCTGCCCCTGCTGCAAATTTCACAAAGATCGAGTCGGTGCCCGCGAGCCTGTTTTTACCTACCAGGTGAGCATGCTGCTCGTTTTTGGAGCCCTCCCAGCCCTCCACGGGTTCGCTGAGCGAGAACATATCGTCAGAGGTATCTAGCAGATTATTCGGCTCGCCCAAGCATTGGCCCTTGTAGCCGGCGTTACGAATGTCAGGAGCAATCAACTGCATGGCGAAACGACCGTTTTCCTGGACTCGAGAAAGGGCATTGTTTGTGTTGTAAGTCTGTTTGCTGCTAAGAAATATCTGAACAACCCCAAGCATGAGCAGCAGGCTCAAAGCCATGGCAACCATCAGCTCGACAAGCGAGAGTCCGCGTTGCCGTTGGAATGAAATAAAAATCATATTTCGGTCCGGTAAGCGAAGATTTGGGTGTGAGTGTTGTTATCGCCACTGGCCCTGATCTGGCCTCGTGTGTCGTTCCAGCGGATGGATATGGTGATTAGTGCGTTGTCCTTCTCTACTTTGCCAGTTCCGTCCGGTAAGGTGACGGCCAGTCGATTTAGCCATTCGGCAATATCTTTCTCTGCTGCGGTGCCACTGACATTATTGTTTGCAGAGGAGGTAGGGAAGTTGGTCAGATAGGCGTTGGTCAACGCTTCGGTGCGGTTGGCTCGCATGCGGTCGGCTAGGTCGCTGGCAAGTAGCGTCGCCTGAGAACGGTAATAGGCGCTGTGGTTGCTCTGGATGCTTGTAGCCTGGAGACCAGCTAGGCCAATGAGCCCTATGGCAAGAACAACCATCGCGATCAACACTTCGATAAGTGTCGCGCCGGCTTCTTTGTGAAAAGATTGGCTGGGCATGTTATGGACATCCTGTCTTGTTGACGGTCGCAGATCCAGTCAGGGAAACGCCGATCGTGTATTTGGTGCCGGTAGTGCAGCTGGATGTTGTTGCGGTGAAGTTAGCTGCGGCTTCTGTCATTCCGCTGCTGTGGAATACCACTCCGGTGTTCGGTCCGGTCAAAGTCATGCCAGCAACCGCGTCCCATACCTTCAGTACATCGCCGGTTGCGTCAACTTCCCTCACGAGCCAGCCAACTGACCAATCTGATCCGTTATCGCAGGTTTCCTGGTCTTCCGTCCGGCAGACGATCACATCCTGACGACGCTTAACCGATTCGGATCGGGCGAGCTGGATGGCGCCCAGTAACTCGTGGTGCAGCGAAGTAGCCCGGTTGGTCTGGATAACCGACGTAAATGAAGGAGCGGCGATAGCAATGACTATTGCCAGTATCGCAATAGTTATCATCAGCTCAATCAGGGTAAAGCCACGAGTGATGTGCATGGTCGGTCTTCTGGCGTGTTGATTATCGAATCATCCCAGCTTCGCTTGTTGACCTCGAATGCCATAGGACGTCCGGTCGCATTCTGGGGGTATACGGTCGCTAGCTACAGGCGCTGTTATCCTTCGGTGATTGGGTTCTCAAGCGTCCCGTGATGTTTATCACAAGCTCTTGTATGGCTTCGCTTTCGCGACAGAGGGTGTAGGTGCCGTTCAGGCTGTCGGTAGCACCGTTGGCCGTGAACGTCATGAATGTCTTGCTGCGGAAGTTCTTCCAATTCCAGTGATAGCGGTTCGGTAGTGTCACGACGCGATGAAGCTGCTCTCCTGCGTCGAATTGGCCATTTTGATTTGGGTCGCTAAATATCAGAATGCCTTGTGCCCAGTTAGCTGACGGGCTGCAGTTTTCGTCACCGGTACAGAGGCTAATAGATTCGCGGCGCGTGATTGCTAGCTCACGAGCATGATGGAGGACCGTGAGGAGTTCATGGGTCGCAGATGTTTGCCGGTTGCGTTCAATCAAGGAGCCGAAGCTGGGGGCGGCGATACTTAGCAGGACGCCGAGGATCGCAATGGTGATAAGTAGCTCGGCAAGCGTAAAAGCTCTTTGAGGGTTGCGGTTCATGGTGCGCTTCCTTTTGCACGTATGATTCGTCTTCCAGACCGGCTCTGTTTTAGCTTTGCATTACTCAAAGTCAAGGCGCGAGCGGTAATTCTGCTGGTTTTGTTGGAGATAAGTGTGGCTGATGTATCAATAGTGGTAGGCGGCGGAGTCATAGGCTTGCTTTCAGCTTACTTGCTGGAAAACGCAGGGCAGTCAGTAACCTTGCTGGATTCCGAAGCCGTGGGTACCGAAGCCTCGTGGGCCGGCGGCGGTATCGTTTCGCCGCTTTATCCGTGGCGCTACAGCCCGGCGGTCACGGCGCTGGCGCATTGGTCGCAGGATTTCTATCC
>JBLXCH010000152.1:0-7353 GCA_048265065.1 Motiliproteus sp.
AGATAGAACTCCTGTGGTTTAGGCTGCTTGTACCAGTCCATAATGGCATTCACAGCAGCATTTTGCGTTTGGCTCAGGGTGATCGTCATGCCGCAGCCCTCCCTTTGATAAACTCGTCAACGTTGGTCGGGTGCGGGGTGAAGGTGACGGCCCAGACCCAATCATTGCGGTCCCAGCTTTCGGGGCCGTTGATGGATTTCCAGAGATCAGAGAACCAATCACGGGGATTTGGCCCTTTCGCCATGTTCGGGAACGGACAGCCTTCCGACATACAATCGCCGCGTGATATGTCCTGTAACCGCTGAGGTGTTACGTCAGCCACCTCAAGCGTGATCCGGCTTGCCCAGCGGGGCATATTCACTGGGTTGGCAGACAAGTTGTCTCCCCATGTTCTGTTATTTTGAACGCACCATATTTGCGATTGGGAGACATCATACTGTTTAGCAAGCGATCTTTGGCTTACTTGACCTTTTTGCGATCTTATTTGCGAAACGTCTTCGCGTGTTAGCTTAGATGCGTGATGATCCTCGCCCATCCCTGATCCAAGCGCCGCCCGATCTGACCAGTTATCCTCAATAGATCCCCAATCAAGGTTGTCAGGGGCATTATTACGTTGATTTCCATCAAGGTGTCGAACTTGTGGTTTCCCTGCGGGCGGAGCCCCATAGAATGTTTCGCAAATCATTCTGTGGACAGACTTGGTTTTGTATTTTCCATTCACAGCGGGAGTAACGCATAGGTACCCCCTAGAAGTAGGGGAGCCTTTTAATTTCTTCCACTCACCTTGCGCCCTAGACCAAATATTTCCCTGGACATCAGCGCAGTACCTATCTCCTAGCTCAGGAATAGTCATCGCCGGTATAAGCAGGTCGCCGGGCTTGCCGTAGGGGCAACTGAATTGCCCGTTCATGTGCGTTCCGTCGGCGGCAGACATGAAATAGGTGCCGTCACCAAACGGTCTGACAACATCGTTGCATTCCCGGTCAATCCTGCTTGCTTGCTTAATGATCCGCCGTGTCTGCGTCTTACCCGTGCCGGGAGTGCGTATCTCGCGCAACAAGGCCTGAACCATCGGTGCGCTGAACGGGATTGGTTTTGTTTGGATGGTCATGCTGCTTGCTCCATTGCGTGTCCGCCCCATTGATCCGCCATAGCTTCGGCAATGCCGGGGAAGAACCGGGACCGTTCCTTTGCTCGATCCGGGCCGGGGCTCATGTGATGGATGCGCGGTTCGCGACCATCAACGATGTTGGTTGGGGTCAGTGCTGGCAGGTTTTTGAGCCAGAAACAGGTGCGTTTCGTTTCGCCATGGCCGAACTGCCAAGGCTGAACGCTCTGCGCCGGTTCGGCAAAGTTCCGTATCCGCTCCTTTGCATGCCGGTGCATAACGGGGTTTTCGACCGCCACACGCTCAATCGGCGCATTCCAGCAATCCGAGAACAGGGCGCAGCCTTCCTCAAGCTCCTGCCACATCTGATCCAGGGTCTTGCCGGTCGGCGGCTTCGATAGCCAACGCACACCGCTGTTGCAAAGCCGCGTGCAAGGCGGGTGGCAAACAATCAACAAGTCCCATCCATCGCCCAAGATGTCGCGGATATCGCCTGTGATGTGTCGGTTGGAACCATCCTCGGCAGGCAGCAGGTCGCAAGACCATGCGTCATGTCCTCGATTGGCGAAGGCACGGCGCACGACACCGGAAAACTCGCAGCCGATCAGAACGCGAAGTGGCTGGTTCATGCCACACCGCCCATCGCGTCGGCGCGCACGGTTTCTTCGTGTCCAGAGCGGGTCAGATGCCGGGCCGTCTGTCGGATGAAGGCTTGGTCATCATTGCTGACTGCCTTGTAATCGGTGACGAGACCCAGAAGGCCGCGATCCGCCGTTACCTCGATTTTATCGAGGTTTTCGTAGAAGGCAGATATTTCGACATGAAGGGCAACAGCCATTTGATACAGGCGTGATGCGCTGATCCGGTTGATGCCCTGTTCGTATTTGTGCGCCTGCTGGTAGGTGACGCCGATTTCGTCGGCGAACTGCTGCTGCGTCAACCCCAGCGCGATGCGATGATAGCGGACCTGTGCGCCGACGGCTTTGTCGATGTCTGTAACACGGCCGCGGTTGGTTTGATTGTTGATCTGCTCCATTGGCCTTACTCCGCTGCCTGCTGCTCTGCGTCACGGGTCGCGAAATAGACCCGTTCGAGTGCGGTGGTATCTGCAAAAGCACCGTGGGCGCCTTCGAACGGTTGCCCGAAGAAATGCGTGTATGCTTCGGTCAGGGTCGGGGCTTTTTTCTTGCCGTTTTTGTCGAGCGCCCCGACCAGATTGCGACAGGACTGCATCGCGCAGTGGTGGTTCATTGCTTTGAAGCTGTCAGCGACATCGTTGCCGAAACCAAAGCGCAGCAAACCGATCCGGGTGATGCGTTCATCGAACGTCTTGCCAAAGGCGCAGTTCAGGTCCGCCAGACGAGCGTAATGCAGGATAGTTTCGAACAGATGCTTTTCGGGGATACCGATACGCATCGCTTCTTCAGTGCTGATGCCATGGATATCTGCAGCTTCGCGTCCGACTTCCCAGCCATCAGGGCGGGCGATCATATGGACTTGATGATAAAGCTTGCGGCTATGGAAGCCGACGAGACGGATGCCAAGGGAAACAGCATGCGGTTGGCTCGGGCTGTCTGACGGTTCTTTCCAATCAGGAAATCCCGTTGTTTCGTAGTCATAGAAGTTGATAAGCTTCTCGGCGGACATGATTCGTTCCTTCTCTTGGATGGAGATCGGTGGATTTGTGTTCAGGTGCTGACAGAGTTGCCGCTCTGTCAGCGCCGCTTAATTTCAGAGATCAGCTATTCAGCCGCCTGTTGTGCCTGCTGCGGAATCAATGGGCGGGTTTCGCCGTTCTCGATCCAGTAGCTATGGCCGATCTCAGGCGGCAGATGCGGTGCGCTTTCAGGTTTGCTGAAGGTCGCCCCGATCAGAACCTTGATCCCGCATTTCGAGGTTGCTTTGAACAGGCCCTGACGGTTCGGGATATCAAGGATGTCTGCGCCATCAATGATGACGAGTTCGGAGCCATCAAGCCGCGCCATTGCGACCTGCATTGCGGCACGGCAGCGCCACTGCTCTGATGCGGAAATCAGATCATCACGGCGACCATTGAAAGTAACACCGAGATCAGCATTCAGGACGATAGGACGCCAGCCGGAATCCTCGCAGGTCGGTGCGAGATAGTTGTCGTTAAAGGCATCAAGGCAATCCGCCAGTTTGCGCTGACGGCACCCATCCGGGGCTACTGCCTTGCCGATGATCCCGAGCCGTTCGATTTCGGCGGCTTTGACTTTGGCTTTCTCAAAGTCGGCGAGGGCCTTGAGTTCTGCCTTGGCATCAGCGACCGCATCGTTTGCGTCGGCAAGGTCGGCGGCAAGAGTTCCGCTGTCATTGTCGGTACCTGTGTCGTCTGACAGTTTCTGTTTGGCTTTTTCTGATTTCGAGATCTGACCTTCGAGGTCGGCAACGCGACGGTTGAGATCATTAACTTTGGTGCGGGCGTTCTGAAGTGTCCCATCCGCCCCGGCGATAGCTTTCCGGCGTTCTTCGAGTTCCTTTTTAGAAAGCTTGGCGCCTTCGTATTTGGTCACACCACGGACCTGACCGCTGACAACAGAGATATTGATAGGTTCGTCGCAGCACGGGCATTTCCAGTCAGGCTGACCATCGACTGATGGCAGGTCGGCGCGGATTTCTTCGGCTTCTTTCACTGCCTTCTGGGCCTGTTCCAGTTCTGCTTTTGCCTTTTCCAGCGCAGTTACACGATAAGGCAGGTCTGCGGCCTCGGCCTGCAGGCGTTCCCGATCCACCGATGACATGGTTTCTGTTTTCTGCAGTTCGGCAAGCTTGGCTTCAGCTTCTTCAAGGGCCGCGACCAGGTGGCGGTGTTCGGCATCGACTGGCAAGTTAGCAGGGCGCCAGCTATGGATTTTGGCGCTACCGTATTTGTCAGAAGTGATCTGTTCCCAAGCACCTTTGGCCTTTGTCCATGCCTGTCTGATTTCCTGATAGACACTATCCCAGCCCTTGATCTCGATATCTTCGAACAGATCCTTGATAGAACGGGCGTTGGCCGCCTTCTGATCGGCATCGCCTTCGCTCATTGGAAAATCGATATCGGCCAGATCACGGGTCAGGTCTTCCAGCGTTGGTGCCGCCTTGAGGTAACGAATCAGGATTGAGGCCCGTTCATCCGGTTTGGCTGCGAAAAAGTCTTCGATCCCGGCAGCATAGGCGCTGACATTAAAGGCCGCACCTTCGGTTCGGCGCTCTGCCTTGGGAAAGGCGATACCGATTTCGAAGTCCTTGTCGTCGCTGTTCTGGCCTTTGATCAGAACAGATCCTTCCTTAACCCCGTCTGACACGATGTCCTTGAGGTCTTTCTTGGGCAGGCCTTTGATATTGACGATGCCAGACACTGCTGCACCGACCGCTTCGAGAAGCGATGATTTGCCGTTGCCATTGCGGCCGGCAACGACGGTGAAAGGGGCAACACTGATGTCAGCGCGCTTACACCCCCGCATATTTTTGACTGTGATATCCATTTCTATGTTCTTTCTTTACCGGTGTTGATGGGATCAGCGGGCGCGATCAGTCGCCCATGTTGAAGGCGTCTGCGGCGTCTTTCTGTTGGGGTTCTTCTTCCGTGGTTTCTTCGGAAGCATCTGGACCGGCATCACTATCGGCCTTCTTGGCCTTGGTCTGGTTTGCCGGTTTCTTCTTGTCCTCGGCTTCTTCGGTGATGACGCCATCTTCGTCGTGTTCGATCTGTTCCGGGGCTGGCTCGTTATCGATGGTCATGGTGTCGCCAAATGCTTCGATGGAACCACCGTCACCGATCTGGGATGCAACGCCACGATCATAGCTGTCTGCGATGAAGGCCGCTTTCTGGACATCCATCGGCAGATACTTGGCGATGCGCCGGATCATGGTTTTCTTGCCCATCTCAGCGAAGTGGCTGACCCATGGGGAATTGATGACGCCATTCTTGGCGAACCGTTTGGCGGCACTGTACCCCTGCGAAGCATCGCGGATTGCTTCGATCTCGGCTCGGCTCATTACATCCCAGTGGTAGCCGCCGTCCTTGAACTTGGCGATGGCATAGAAATGCGTGATCTCGCCACGCTCACCCGCAGCCGGGGTGTGATCAAGTGCTTCGTTCAGTCCAAACCGATAAACAAAATCATCGTTGGCATGAACTGCTTGCGCCTGAATGCTGCTGACATCGCCACTGTTGCGGGCCAATGCAAGCAGGCCCTTGTAGCCGGGGATGAACTGGCAGCGCATCTGACCCTGTACTTTAAACGGAATAAGATAGGCTTGGCCCAATACACCATCGGGCTCCAGCCCAAGCTGGGCGCAGGTCATGACAGCAGACAGGAAGCTGTTACGGTCGCAATCAAGCAGTTTCGGGTTGTTCTGTACCGATGTCATTACGACACGGACCAAGCGTTCCGGGGTCAGGTGCTTGGGCAGCGCCATCTTCATCTGTGGCATCATTCGATCGAGCGTTCCGCGCAGTTCGTTAGCGGGGCTGACCTGTTTGCCTTGCTGGTTCTGGGTTGCTATCTGATTCATGGTTCGATTAATCCTTTTTTGTGGTGTGGGCAGGCATCCGTGCTGTGAAGCGGGCAGTATTTGTCGCCACACATCATTGATGCTGGGTTGGGTGCGAATGTCTCGATATCGCCGTTCTGAAGAAAATCGTTCACGTCACGAATAAGCCGGTCGTTAGTGGCCTTTGCCAATGCGACGCAGGCCCGTAGATCAAGGCTGTGGCTTTCTGGTTCTGGCTGCGGTTTACTCAGGGGCATGCGCTGCAGAAAATCTTCGGTGATCGTCAAAACCGGTTGGTGGACAGAGTTCAGCAAGGCGGCATAGTTTCCGTACTGCGCACCGTTGGCGCGACGAACAACACCGGTTTTGGTGTCACGCAAGCCGGGACTATTGGATTCCCGCACGTTGCCGACGACATCTGATTGACCGCTGATGACAAAACCTGGTGCATATTCAAGTTCGATCCGGCGTTCGATCATGATTGGTTCGATGTACGGGACTATGCGGGATCGATACATCCGCGCCATGATCGCGATTTGCTTCTGCGCGGTGTCGCGGGTCGGGGTGGTGTCATCCCAGATGACGCCTTCATCGATCCGTTCATCAAACTCGGCAACGGCGGCTTCAATGGCGTCGGCGTCAGATCCGATATTGCCGTGATCCTCCATCTTGTGTTTGAGGCTGTACTCACCAGCACGATGCACACCAGATCCGACAGCAGCACCAACAGACGACGGCAACTGGCGCGGCAGATACCCTGCATCGCGCAACAGGAACGGATAGGCCTTGCCGATGGTGCGGCGGGCGCAATCGTTATAGCTAGGGCCGGATGAAGGTCGGATGGTGAAGGTGTCGGAACGCATCATTCTGGAGCCTTGAAAATACCAAGAGCGACGCCAAGTTTTCGACCATTATCCAGTCGGTTTTTGGAGGCTTCTTCGGTCGTCTTTTGGTAACAATGCCGACCATTATTCATCGGTATTGGGCGGAAGACTTCTGTGGCCATGTCTTCAATGGCTCGAAGACGATTAATTTCGTTGATGGCGTCCTGAAACAGATTTGGCCTGTCTTCGCCATTGATGGCTATGTGTCCATTTGCTGCTTCACGAAGACGGATAAGCAAATTGTGTGCTGCTGACATCACTGATCTCCCAGCTGACGTGAATACATTTCCTGAACGGCGCGGGCGCGGCTCATGGCTTCTTTGAAGTAACCGGCTGTGTTCTGGTTTTCTGGTTCCGCTGCCGTACCCATCAGTTGCGACAGCGCACCGGACATTTCGGCCAGCATGGCGTTGCGTTCCTCGATTGCTTTAAGCAGCGTGTCGAGGCCATCGGTGGTCTTCTCAAGAATGGCTGCAAACGGTTCTGCTAGTTCGTTGTCGAGATTTCTGGCATCGGCCAGCAGCTTCGCCAGTTCCGGCCGCATTACCCTGATCTCGGCTCTAAGTTCGGTTGCCTTGCTCATGACGTGATTTCTTTCCTATGCGCCAACCACTTTCGCAGCGGGCGGGTAATGCGGTGGATGAAGGCGATAAATCTGGACATCACTTGACCCCGTATGTTTTGAGCGTGATCCATGCCAATCGGCGGAGTGATGCGCGGGCGGTGAGATCATCAAGAATGTCCAAGGCCTCGCGCCGGATCCGATCGATGTAGGCCGCTGGCATCAGAAGCCTGCGTCAAACAGGTAGTCGAAGGCATCGAACAGATGCGGGAACAGCAACAGCACCAGAACTGCGAAGG
>JBLXCH010000153.1:0-1026 GCA_048265065.1 Motiliproteus sp.
ACTCTTACCGAGAACAGTCATGTCACCATACAGCGCGTAGTTCGATCAAAAGGCCTGGACAGCGTGCTGGCGGACCAGCTCCCGGATCTGGAAGAAAGGCACGCCCATCGTGATCCTTAGTGATTTCGCTTCTGCGGAGAGAGCGACGACGCACCCGTCGTTATTGGAAAGGACGACGATGGGGTGGTCCTTTAGATCTGGGCGAAACAGCCGCTCGCAAGACGCGTAGAAGTTGCTGCAGTCCACTAGGGCAACACATTCAGCGCATGAATAACGTTGGTGCCCACACCGAAAATCTCCAGCTCGGATTCATCCCTTAACTCGATCGGGGAGTACAAAACGCATGCTGCCTCTAGACGTAACGTGGGCTTCATTGAAAGCCGTTTGACGGTGAACTCGCCGTCGACACTGGCAATGATGATATCGCCGTGCATTGGATCAAGGGAGCGATCAACGATCAGGATGTCTCCCGAGAAGATTCCTGCTTCGATCATAGATTCGCCTTCGGCGCGGACGAAGAACGTAGCGGCGGGGCGCTTGATGCACAATTCATTAAGATCAAGGCTGCGCTCAATATAGTCCTGTGCAGGGGACGGGAAGCCTGCCCGAACAGCTTCGACAAAGAGCGGAATACTGACATGCATGGACAATTCGGAACGACCCAAAATGGAGGCGTGCATAGCGATTCTCAATATACTGTATGTTTGCACAGTATAGCGTTCAGGTACGCGCTTAATCCAGCACACAGAGCTTGTGTCTACTGTTCGCTTAGTGTGCGAGCGATCAGGTCGGTATAAATCGGAAATATCGGAATTTACGCCTGATTTTTTGCTTGTTCATTGCGTCTTCGCCCGAAATCGCCCATATATTGGCTGTCGGCGATTGAAGACGACAATCAAATAAGAGATAAGTAATCGACCAGAGACTAACACTGCTCATTGTGGGCAGTTCGGGCTGACCAGGGGCAGGAAGCAGCTTGACGGGTCGAACACGAGTAGGGAATGTATCTATGGCGGGGCCAGATCA
>JBLXCH010000153.1:1036-7304 GCA_048265065.1 Motiliproteus sp.
ATTGTTGGTTTCGGGCTATGTGAGTCGCGATATCGTCATCGCCTTGAAGCCGGCGAAAATTCTTGGTGCCAAATCAGCACCACCGATCAGTTTTGACGCTATCCCCATCCCGAGCAATCAGAATCGCCTACAGTTATACGTATGGCGATAACGACATCGGTACCCTTTAGGATGTGTTTGCGGCGGCAATCACTTACACAGATCGTGAAACTGACAAGAACAACAGGGAATGAGTGATGCTGCAAGACACGATAGATGCTAATTTTGTCTCGTTGATACCCCATAGCGGCATACAATTTCTAGATTTTAGCATTAATATCAATGCTAATCGCTTTTCGCCTACATACGGTGTAAGGGGCGCAGGTAACGATCTACAACTATTTCGTACCAAAGAACATGAAACGAGTGGTCGAAATATTGACGAAAATGGCATGGAAGTCCACGAAGACAATCAGGTGGCCGTCAATATTAATCGCGCACTTTCCACGTATAAAGGCGCATGGCTTCCACTGCCGATCCTTCGCATAAAGGAAGAAAACAAGTCTGGGGGCATCACACTCGACACGGGGCCCTTAAATTGGGTGCGCGTACGTTTCAGTGAACTAGAAGAGCCAGACAAGGAAGGGAACACTCACCGCATCGTAATCGTTATTGATACTAGACTGCTGGAAACCCATCCCAATCGACCATACGCAGCACCGTCTGAAATTGATGTAACCACCGGTTCGCAATTTATGCTTGTAACGAAACTGAGCGACATTAATTACCTTTTGGCAGACGGTTGGGGTAAGTCAATAATAGACGATGCTTTTGATAATTTCCTCCTGGACAGATATGGGCAGAAAGGATTTGAAGGTGCGAAGAAAAATCAAGATCCTAACCTACCTTGGGCTTATTTTATTGCGCTCATCGATTTGCTAAATGATATAGATCTTTTACCTCGAATATATTTTACCGACACCGTAAGTACACCTACGCAGTACACGCCGATCAATGTGGATTTGGTGATTGATATTGGTAACTCTCGCACCTGTGGGATATTGATCGAGTCGAGCGATACCGACAACATCGATCTTAATAACAGTTATTCTTTAGAGCTTCGCGATCTCAGTTCGGCTGAGCGGATCTATAACCAGCCTTTTCCCAGTACGATCGAGTTCCATCGCGAGACATTCGGCAATAACCGTTTAACACAGAGAAGTCGTAACGATGCGTTTCAGTGGCCAACACCTACGCGAGTGGGGTGGGAGGCCAACCGTCTGTTCAACACATCTAAAAGTACGGATGGTCTGACTGGCATGTCCTCTCCCAAGCGCTATCTCTGGGATGTACGTGAGCTTAGCCATGATTGGTATTTTAATAATTATGGTGTGAGCGGAGATAAACCTATTAGAGCTCCCGCGATTCGAGGCGCATTTTTCCAACGACTAACCAATAGTGGGGATGAATGGGACCGAAACGATCCCGACTCTGCCTGTGCCACCCGTGCAACATACTCCCGCAGTTCGATGATGATGTTCTTCATCGCAGAAGTGATTTCGCAGGCGCTCATGCAGATCAATTCCTTTAGTCGGCGTCGCAAGCGTTCGATGAAAGACATTCCACGCCGTCTCAACCGAATCGTACTCACGATGCCAACGGCAATGGCGTTATCCGAGCGTAAATTATTCGAGAGGCGGGCAAAGCTGGCGCTCAAAAATGTTGTTGAGGTGATGAAAGTTCCCGAAGACAGTACCCCATCTCTCGTGCTTCAGTGGGATGAGGCCACTGGTACACAAGCGGTCTTTCTCTATAACGAAGTGAAAGTGAATTTCCGAGGTGATGCCGGTGAACTGTTTGAAGCAAGCCAGCGCTATACCGATCCGTCACGTAAAAACCGACTGCGAATCGCCAGCATTGATGTCGGCGGTGGTACAACGGATCTAATCGTAACCACCTACAGCTTAGGAGATGGCGATTTGATCACTCCCGCCCAAGAGATACATGAGGGCTTCAATATTGCCGGAGATGATATACTACGTACCATTATTGAACGCCACGTGATCCCCGTCTTTGATGCGTACATGATTAACGCTGGTGTGAGTGAGCCTAAGATGTTACTCGCTTCACTATTTGGTGAGAGTCGCGCTAATGAAGATGAACGCGAGCACCTCAAACGCCGACTTTTCAGTAATCAGATCTTTATTCCGATTGGCCTTCGAATTATTGGGTTGTATGAGCATTACGACACCAGTCACGGAAACGCAAATTACACCCTGAAATACAGTGACATCTTTGAGCACGATACAGGACCAAGTAAAACTGTGCTTGAATATCTCGATGCGGGAATCGTGAAATACGGTGGTACGCCTTCGAGTTTTAAAGATATTGAGTATCCAATTGACCTTGAATCGGTTGACAACACAGTCACACGAAATATGTCAGGGGTGCTGGGGGATCTGTGCGAACTGATAAATCATTATTCCTGCGATTATGTACTTTTGTCGGGTCGACCCAGCATGATGCCGGGCGTCCGTAACACGGTCATTGCAAAAATACCGATACCGATTGATCGAGTCGTTTCAATGCACAACTATAAAGTCGGTTCGTGGTACCCATTCCGTGATCTACAAGGCCGTTTATCTGACCCAAAAACCACAGCTGCTGTTGGCGCGATGGTATGCGCACTATCGAATGGTTATCTAGTGGGATTCAGTCTGCGGAGTGATGCATTAAAACTGGGCTCAACGGCTAACTATATTGGTCGCATGGATGATACCGGACAGATAAAGAACAAAAATCTGTGTTTTAGAAATATCAATCTGGATAAAGCGACGGAAGATCGGCGTTTATCTGGGAGTCAGTACATAACCGGCGAGATCACATTTAGTGGCCCGATGTTTATGGGCTTTAGACAAATGAACGTCGAGCGCTGGCCTGGCACGTTGATCTATCGTGTCGACTTCAATGACAGATCGAGTGCTGAGCGTTTGAAACTGCCCTTAAAAATCACACTAGGCCTCATACCGGAAGAGGATGATAAAGATTGTAAGCTCTTTGATATCGACATCATCGAAGATGCTGAGGGTAATGTTAAACCAAAGTCACTTGTGAAATTTAAGTTGCAAACACTGCGTAATGATCTGGGGTACTGGATGGATACCGGTGCCTTTGTGGTTGAAGCCTGAGCCGCGAGCTGGAGAAGGATCATGAGAGACAAAGACAACGCACTATCCGCTCATTGTAAGGCGATAGCTCAAGTCGCGACTGATTTCATAGCGTGGAGTGCTGAGCATAGCGATATCGTTGGACAAGAAGGGCCGACGATTCGACGCCAGTTTAACAAATACACTACGCAGTTAAGTCGCCTTGGCAACGCTGCCGAACGGCCAATGGCGGTCGCTGTATTTGGTCCAAGTCAGTCAGGTAAGTCATACCTGATCTCAGCATTGGCACGTGAGGGCGAGAAGCCACTTCAAGCAAAGATCGGTGATGAATCGGTCGACTTTCTCAAACGGATCAACCCTGAGGGCGGGAAGGAATCAACAGGCATCGTGACACGGTTTTCAATCCGCGAGAACACATTACCTTACCCTCAGGCACCAGTTAAGACACGGTTACTCAATCAGATTGATTTGATCAAGATCCTCGGAAATACGTACCTCTCCGATATCGATCCGGCGGTGATATCCGTGCTGGAGGCGGAGGAGGTCGAGGACCTGTTGGTGGAAGCTGAAACCGATGCACAGCAACATGCTATTGATAGCTTAAGCGCCGTCGATGTGTTTGACCTTAGGGACTATTTCACCCGAAATTTTCGAGGCGTTGCTCGAATTCGCATGTTGAATGAGGAATTCTGGGAACGTACCGCTGAAGTGCTACCCAGGCTGTCAGTTCAACACCGTGCTCGACTACTCCGTGTGCTTTGGGGGGAGACAGAAGCGTTCTCCAATATCTATATCCGTTTGTATACAGCTCTGCAGAAGCTCAATTTTTCTGAAGAAGCATACTCTGCACTGGGTACTGATAGCTTACCTGGCGCATTGCTACCACGAAGCAAAAGTGTGATCGATGTCGCCACATTAAGTGGGTTGGGAGATAGTAACGGTGACACGATCAATGTGTATGCCGCTACGGGTGCGAATTGCTTGCTTGAGCGAGCAGAATATGCGGCGTTGATTTCTGAGCTGGTGATTCAAATTGAGGATTTACCGCACGATTACTTCAGGTTTACCGATCTGCTGGATTTCCCAGGCTATCGGTCACGTGAGCAGATTCGTGAACTTGACCGTTTTCTTTCGCAAGACAATGGGATCGAGTCTCTTTTTCTCCGAGGTAAGGTCGCCTATCTCTTCCAGCGTTACCGTGAAGAGCGTGAGCTGACAAGCATGCTCCTGTGTGTTGCTGACAGTAATCAGGAAGTAAAGGCGTTGCCTGAGGTGATCGATGGATGGGTGAGGGAGACACATGGTGCAACCTTGGAGGAGCGGTCCGATAAGCCGGTCTCGCTCTTTTTGGTCTTAACCAAGTTTGACAAAGAGTTTGATCGCAAAGGTGGCGGTGGCGACACAGCTGAAGAGTATTCAGCTAAGTGGAAGGCTCGGTTGCATTCGTCACTATGGGACTTCTTTGGTAAACAACACCGTTGGCCCTTCGAGTGGTGCCCGAGTAGTGCATTCAATAATGCCTACTGGATTCGAAACCCTAAATATGAAGCACGACAACTCTATCAATACGATGATGTAGGGCAAGAGATTGGCTTGCTTACAAGCGCACGCGATGTCGAAAGAATTGAGGGGCTTAAACAAGCATTTTTGAACACAGAAGAAGTCTCTGTGCACTTCAAAGATCCGGTAAAAGCCTGGGAATCGGCGTTAACGCCAAACGACGGGGGTATTGCCTACCTTGCACACGAGTTAGGTAAGGTGTGTGACCCAGACCTGAAGTACAACCAACTGCTAGCGCAGTTCAACGCACTCAAGCGAGAGATGCTAGCGCGGATCAGCGAGTACCACGTGGGGGACGATACCACTGTCCTGGTCAATAAGCGGATCGAGAGTAGCAAGCAGGTCGTACGGTCGTTTGTTAAAACCAGTAAAGCTGAGCGCTTTGGCAGTCTTATCAGTCAGTTCTATGTCGCTGAACAGCACCTCAAGGACCTATACATCAAACTCGACAAAGAGTTTTCAGATGATGTGATTGTTGTGAGTGAAAATTCTCACAACGACGATGACATGCTGAGTCTACTGGGGTTAGAGCCGGAAGAGGATGCCGAGAACGATGCGGAAACACCGGATGGACAGGTGCAGAGCTTGCCTCAGCAGTATGCACGTGAAGTGGTGGCTATGTGGGTCGCATCACTGCAAGACTTTATCGATGATACGCCAACACTGAAATTTCATCTTCTGAGCGAAGACGTGGCGCATGACTTTATCCGCGAATTGAAAGCCGGATTCGTGCGCCACGAAATTGAACGAAAAATATCCGAAGTTGTGACCAACGCGACGCGTCTTCGCGTGGATATACACAAGGCGATCGCTTACCCAACACGGCTGAGTGCGAGCCTCGTAAACGACTATGTGAACTATCTAGGGTTTATGAATGCTCCTAACGGAAACTCACCGGAAGTCAGTGGCCGGCCAATTTTCCACCCCAAACAGTTCGATTGCGGCCCTCCAACGCTTACCGAAACGCCAAGTGGGTATCAAGACGAGTATGTCACTGACTGGCTGAAGGGATTCTTGGTATTGGCCGAACAAAATGCACGAACGGAAGCAGGCATGAGCATTAATCCTGTGGCCAATCAAAAACTCTCTAATCTGATTGTCAGGCTGGATAGATAAACGATGAATCCAACTATTAGCGTGAGTGAGGACCTCAATCGTGAACCCGGCTATACCGTATATACGGTATCTGGAGTTGAGGGCAGCATTGAGCGACTCTCATACTCTGTCATTCGGCATGGGTATGACTATAACTATCTCGGTGAGCGCGAGTGGCAGGCAGCTTTTGCATGGCTCGAGCCCGAAGATGCGTGGTACGAGTCAGGGCAACTCAAGTTTGTAGTGCCACCGGAAGTTACCTGGCAGATGGACCCACAGGGGTATGTGTTGAAACTCGACCTCTACCCGTCAATTGGGGAGCTTTCCATCGATTTCTTCTGGCCTGATGTGCTGCCTGCCGAAGCTGCGACGACCCCTTCTGTCGATCATCGGCTTGCAGGAACTAGAGTGAAGCCAGCGGCCAAAACCCCACCTACCGAACCGGAGCCATCAGTAACACCCGAACC
>JBLXCH010000154.1:0-7261 GCA_048265065.1 Motiliproteus sp.
ACGATAGTCACGATATTCTTTGACTGTTCGGTCAGCTGGATGCCCAGATTATTTGCCTTACTCACCTGCTCACCAATTTTGAGAGAAGTCTCAAGCGCTTCAGCTAATTTTTGAGTTGCCTCTGCTACGGTATTAGCAGTCCGTTGAGAAGTATCTCCCGCCGCATCTACCGCATCCATATTTTTGTTCACTCGGTACGAAATATCCGAAGCAAATTTAATGACTCGATAAACTTTACCATCAGCATCCGCAATAGGGTTGTAAGTTGCTTCTAACCACACCCGTTCACCTCGGGAATTGACTCGCTCGAAACGTCCAGAAAAAGACTCTCCACGCTGTAATCGTGACCAGAAATCGGGATTATCTTTATAAAAATTAGGGTAACAAAACATACTGTGATGCTTGCCTGTGATTTCTTTTAAATCGTAGCCCATCACTTTAAGAAAATTCTGGTTGGCATTTTCAACATGGCCATCCGGTGTAAAGTCAATTACCGCAAGTGATTTATCCAACGCCTGTAAAATTGACTCTTTGTCGTTAGCCACATGCTGCTTTGATGTCACATTCGCAGCAATTTTTATAACTTTGTAGACATTATTATCTTCATTAAAAACAGGAAAATAGGATGCCTCCAAGAAAATCACCTGACCTTTCTTGTCCAACCTTTCAAAAGTTCCCGACTGAACCTGCCCCGCAGCCAACGCTAGCCAAAACTCACGGTACTCATTGGACTTCTTTAAACTTTCTGTACAAAAAAGGCCATGGTGCTTCCCGACGATCTCGCTGGCTTGATACTGAACAGTATTTAGAAATAAATCATTCGCCTCTAATATATAACCGTCTGGCGTGAACTCAATCATTGCAACGGCATGCTTAATTGCTAAAAAGTTATTTCGTGAATCATCTGTTACCGCGTTTACATCATTATCCGAAAGCTGTTTTTTATTAGTGAATAGACTGAGCATAGTAAACCTCGGTTTTAGGTCCATCCTAGTGTTGTATGAACTATAGTCGATTATTTAAATGATCACTAAATACCGACTCACCTGTGCGATAAACAAAGACGAGGAGTTTTGTAGGCTCTGCTTAATCAACAAAATCAATTATCGACTAAAACGATCTCAACTGAATAGTCCGTAAGCCATTAGTTAAAACACAACAGCAAACGTTTAAAAGGTAGACCCCTAGCCGACAATGCAAGCCCAAAGACTTTTATTTAGCTGAAGTGATAGCAGCGGTACCGGAAGCATAATTAACTCGCACAAAACCTCAAAACAGCATAGTCAAAAAAAGATAAAAACACCTAAAAGATCACCGTTCACTATATGAAGTGAGCCGCAATAGGCCAAGCAGAAGGGTTAGTCACAGATACAAAAAAGCCCCATGTAACTATGTCACATAGGGCTTAAAAATAATGGCGGTGAGGGAGGGATTCGAACCCTCGATACCTTGCGGTATACACACTTTCCAGGCGTGCTCCTTCGGCCACTCGGACACCTCACCATTCACCCGTTTTAGGGTGCGCGTAATCTATACTAATTGGCCCTTAAACGCAATTGACTACCTTTTGTTATGTTGATGTTTCAGGCGCTTCTTCTTTCTCTTTTTTGCTGTATAAGCGCTGGATCATAATGTAGAACATCGGTACAAAGAAAATAGCAATAAAGGTCGCTGCCAACATACCGCCCATCACCGCGATACCGATGGCGTTCTGACTGGCTGAACCTGCACCATTGGCAATGGCTAGGGGCGTAACACCAAGAATAAATGCCATTGATGTCATGATAATCGGCCTAAAACGCTGCTTTGCGGCCATCAATGTGGCTTCTTTAATGTCGTATCCTTTACCGTATAAGTCTTTGGCAAATTCAACGATGAGGATGGCATTTTTAGCCGCTAACCCCATCGTTGTTAGCATCCCGACTTGGAAATAAACGTCGTTACTCAAGTCAAATAAGAACGCCCCCATAACGGTTCCTAAGATACCCAGTGGTACGACGAGCATGACAGAAAACGGAATCGACCAGCTTTCATAAAGTGCAGCCAAACATAAAAAGATTATTAATACAGAGAGCCCATACAGCATCGGTGCCTGCGCGCCGGTCAGGCGTTCTTCATAAGACAAACCTGTCCACTCTATATCCACACCCTCAGGTAATTTTTCCAGGATGCTTTCCATTTCTGCCATGGCTTCACTGGTACTTACACCTGGAGCCGCAGCACCTTGGATGTTTACTGATGCGCTGCCGTTAAAGCGTTCAAGCTTTGGCGAACCATAGGTCCACTCCGTGGTTGAAAAGCTACTGAATGGCACCATTTCGCCTTGATCGTTACGGATGTACCAAAGGTCAACATCGTCAGGCATCATTCGATAAGGCGCATCTGCTTGTAAGTAAACTTTCTTTATCCTGCCATCGTCCAAGAAGTCATTAACATAAGCAGAACCCCATGCCGACTGCAGCGTTTGGTTGATATCGCTAATTGATAGCCCCAGTGCATTAGCTTTTTCATTATCAATATGAATTTTAAACTGGGCAACATCCCCTAAGCCGTTAGGACGAACACCTTGCAACATAGGATTTTGTGCAGCTAACCCCAGCATCATATTGCGCGCTTCCATCAGTTTCTCGTGACCTAAGCCTCCACGGTCAACAAGTTGCATATCAAAACCTGCCGCATTACCTAACTCGCGAATAGGCGGTGGATAAAAAGCAAATACGGATGCATCTTTAAGCTGGCTAAATGCCCCCATTGAACGCCCTGCTAGAGCAAACACTGATTGGCTTTCAGGGTCTCGGTCGTCCCAATCTTTTAGGCCAATAAAACCTAGCGCAACATTTTGCGCCTGACCGGCAAAGCTGAAGCCCGTAACAGTGAACAAGTGGTCAATCGTTTCTGTTTCATTTTCGAGAAAGTAGTCCTCAATTTTAGTCACACTTTCTAGGGTTCTCTCCGCCGTTGTGCCTTGTGGCGTAGTTGCCATCATGAACATCGTGCCTTGGTCTTCATTGGGCAAGAATGAGGAAGGCAGCCCCATAAACAAGTAAACCAAGCCGCCAAGCATCACTACATAAACCAACACAAAACGCATGACTCGAGACGCCATGTAGCCCGATGTGCTCACAAATGCGGAACGGCTTTTATTGAAGTTCCGATTAAACCAACCAAAGAAGCCTGTCGTTTTTTCTCCATGCCCTTTCGCTACTGGTTTGAGAAACGTTGCACACAATGAAGGTGAAAAAACCAAAGCAACCAACACCGACAATCCCATTGCCGAAACAATAGTGATAGAGAACTGCTTATAAATGCCCCCTGCCGAACCACTAAAGAAAGCCATTGGGATAAATACAGCGGATAGCACCAATGTAATGCCAATCAACGCACTACTAATTTGATCCATGGATTTTCGCGTAGCTTCAAGCGGCGATAAACCTTCTTCAGCCATTACCCGCTCAACGTTTTCAACCACAACAATGGCGTCATCGACCAGCAGACCAATAGCAAGCACCATGGCAAACATCGTCAGCACATTAATGGTAAATCCAAAAGCAGACAGAATGGCAAACGTTCCTAGTAGCACCACAGGTACCGCGATACTCGGGATCAATGTCGCTCTAAAGTTCTGTAAAAATAGATACATAACTAAGAACACGAGAATGATCGCTTCGACGAGCGTTTTCACAACTTCATAAATTGACAGTTTCACAAACGGCGTAGTGTCATAGGGGTAAATAACCTTTACCGACTCGGGCAAGAACTCACTTAGCTCAGCAATACGCTCCTTAACTGCCGCGGCTGTATCAAGCGCATTAGCACCTGATGCCAAGCTCACAGCAAGACCAGACGCAGGTAAACGTTTGTATCGTACGATACGGCTATAACCTTGCGACCCCAACTCAATACGTGCGACATCACGTAAACGAACCTGTGAGCCATCGGTATTCACACGTAAAATAATTCGCTCAAAGTCATCTGCTGTTTTAAGACGTGACTGCGCAGTAATAGTGGCATTCAGCTGTTGTCCAGCAACCGCGGGAAGTCCGCCAATTTGCCCTGCGGAGACATCCGTATTCTGTGCTTCGATCGCACTTTGCACATCTGCTACAGTCAGATTAAAGCTGAAAAGCTTATGAGGATTAAGCCAAATTCGCATGGCATTAGGCTCACCAAAAACGGTCACACTACCAACACCATTCACGCGAGCAATAGAATCTTTCACGCGGGTATTCAGAATGTCGCCCAAGTCATATTGGGACATGCTGCCATCTTCCGAATAAAAGCCTGCCACTAACAGAAAACTATCATTGGCCTTGCTGACGGTAACACCTTGCTGCTGAACTTCAGCAGGTAGCGAAGTCAGCGCCGACTGCAGCTTATTTTGCACCTGTACTTGGGCAATATCAGCATCCGTTCCAGGCTCAAAGGTGATCGTAATATTGGCCGAACCAGAGGAGTCACTACTGGCGGAAAAGTATCTCAGGTTATCAATGCCGGTCAGGCTCTGTTCAATAACCTGTGTCACACTGTTTTCTATCGTTTCTGCGGATGCGCCTGGATACTGAGCAGAGATAGACACTGAAGGTGAGGCAATATTAGGGTACTGCTCCACTGGCAGCTGCAGAATAGAAAGTACACCTGCCAGCATGATAATAATTGCGATAACCCAAGCGAAAACCGGTCTATCTATGAAAAAACGTGCCATGACTAAATACCGTTATCGTGAGATTAGCTATCTGTAGGTAAAACAGGATTGACGGGTGTGCCCGGTTTTAAACGCATCAACCCTTCAATAATGATTACGTCACCCTCTTTTAAACCACTCGTGACCATCCACTGATTTTTGATAGAACCATTAGTTTTTATCGACACCGGCTGAGCTTGCTGTTGCTCATCAACAACCCAGACCGATAAAGATCCATCCGGCTGGCGAGTCGTTGCATATTGAGGAATAAGCAATGTGCCCGTTAGCTTTACGATAAGCTGGCCACGAATAAACATGCCCGGTAGCAGCAACCTATCTGGGTTTTTAAATAACGCCCGCAATTGCACAGAACTTGTGGTTTGATCAACCGTGACATCAAAAAACTGCAACGTGCCTAAATGCTCGTAAGGGTCTTCAGATCCATCTAACAATAAGGCTACTTGGCTTTTTTCATACTCAGGCACTTGGCGGCGTAAACGCATCAGCTCGCTGCTTGATTGGGTTAAGTCCACGTAAATTGGGTCAAGTTGTGTGATGCGGGTTAACGCCGTTTCTTGACCTGAGGTCACCAAAGCACCTTTTGTTACCGACGATTTACCAATAATCCCCGAAATCGGCGCATACACTTTGGTGTAGTCAACACTCACCTTAGCTTGCGCGATGGCAGCCTCAGCGATGCCTATATCCGCTTTAGCATTAATTAATTCTGTACGCAGATCGTCATAGTCTTGTCGGCTCACCGCATTAATTTTTATCAGCTCATCATAGCGATTCACTTTGGCCTGAAATGATCGAACGTTGGCTTGTGCCTTTTTGAGATCAGCAACCGCACTGTCATAAGCTGCGATGTAAGGCGTCGGATCAATTTGATAAAGCTGGGCGCCTTCATCAACCCAGCCCCCTTCTTTAAACAAGCGCTCAGTCACAATGCCGCTGACTTGAGGTCTTATTTCAGCCACCTGATAAGCACTAGTACGCCCAGGTAACTCGATCCGTCGCTCAGAATCGGTCATGGTGACTTTCATCGCTTTTAAAGCCATTGGCCCTGTCGCCTGTTGCGCTTGAACGGGAAAAACAGCGAATAAGCTCGCGACTAACGCACTCTGCACTAAGCGTTGAAAACGGATTGTTCTCGACATAGAAACCTCAAAATCATCCTGTATAGACATACTCTAAGACAAACGTGCTCCGGCAACGCCTGCAACAGATAAGCTTACATAGGACTATAGACAAAAACCTAACGAGCACATAACATACATACACGAATGTATGTATGTCAAATGAATAATTGATAATGTGACACTATGGTCAGAAGAACAAAAGAAGAAGCCCAAGAAACTCGAGACGCAATACTTGATGCGGCTGCAAAGGTCTTTGTTGAGAAAGGCGTAACAAAAGCCAGTTTAGACGCTATTGCTAAAGAGGCAGGCTTCACCCGTGGTGCGGTTTATTGGCATTTTAAAAATAAACTTGAGGTGTTTAGCGCACTTCATGACCAACTTTTTATCTCTACCACCGAGCAAATAGCAAACGAACTTACTGACGATCACGACGACCCATTAAAGCAATTAGAAGACCTCTGTGTTGATCTACTAAAGCAACTGAAAACTAATGAACAAAAGCGCCGAATCCTAACGATCTTTTTCTTGCGGTGTGATTATGCGGGGGAAATGGAACAATTTCTTGCTCTGCAAAAACAACAAAAAGAGCAAAGCTTCCAATTGTTTTCTCAATGTTTTGAGTGGGCTATCAAAAGAAAACAAATTAGTAGCAGTAACTCGCCAGCTTTGCTAACCAAAATGCTGATTTTTTTCATCACAGGCATCGCCATTGAGTATCTACGTTACCCAGATTTATTTGATATAGAAGACTCAGCAGAACAGCTGATCAGCACTTTCTTGAGGGGGTTAACGCAGAAATAAAAATGAGCTCAGGGACAGGGAAGAGTCGCCCCCAAGCTCGAAACTCCATCAGGCTAACTTAGTCAGCTTGACGTCTTAAAAACGCAGGAATGTTGAGAAACTCCATATCATCATCCGTTCCTGTTTTTGCCATTGGCATATAATCTTCTTCAACAGGTCGTTCCATCGGCTTTGGCTTTGATGTTGGCTCACACTGTTGGCGCAACACCGTAGGCAGCTCTAGCTGATCGAAATCCAACGTGCCATCTTTACGACGTTTCCCGTTTGCTGATAGCGACTTATCTTGATCGCTGACGACCTTGATCGCTGGCTGCACTTGGCCGCCTAGACCCGTAGCGACTACCGTCACTTTTAATTCATCGGTCATTTCTGGATCAATAACTGTGCCGACAACCACCGTCGCATTTTCAGAGGCAAATTCTTCAATCGTGTCGCCGACCTCTGAAAACTCACCCAAGCTCAAGTCCAAGCCTGCGGTAATATTCACCAAGATACCTTTTGCACCTTGAAGGTCGATATCTTCCAACAAGGGACAACGGACCGCTGCTTCAGCGGCAACCCGTGCACGGTCTTCACCGGTAGCAACACCCGTACCCATCATCGCCATACCCATTTCAGACATCACTGTTTTTACGTC
>JBLXCH010000155.1:0-7077 GCA_048265065.1 Motiliproteus sp.
GTTGCGCGTTAGGCTTCCAGGTTGAGGTCCATATGTCAGATGATGCCAAAACGTGGAAGAAGTCACTGTTACGCGAGTTGGGTGCAACTGTTGTTGAGCATCAAGGAGATTATTCTCTCGCTGTCGCTTCAGCCAGAGAGCTAGCCAGTAAAAATGACTACGCTTACTTTGTTGATGATGAAAGCTCCGCCTTATTAATGTTGGGGTATGCACAAGCAGCCGCTGAGCTTGCTAGTCAGCTAGCGGCAGAGAACATTACGCCCAGTAACGAAGAACCGCTCACTGTTATGTTGCCCTGTGGCGTAGGGGGCGCGCCAATAGGAATCGCGCTTGGATTGAAGGCGCTTTGGGGTAGTGCTGTTCATCCGGTATTAGTAGAGCCCATCGATGCGCCTTGCATGACCCTCGCGCTGATGACTGATGCGTTAACGCCGATCCAATCGGTTGGGCTGTCTGGTAAGACAGCAGCAGATGGTTTAGCCGTGGGTTGTGCCTCACCTCTGGCGCTAGCGTATGGCAAGGCACATATTGCTGGTTGCGTTACCCTTGCAGACACTGCCTTGTATACGCACCTTCAACAGCTCTATCGCACTGAGCATATCGTCATTGAACCTTCTGCGGCAGCAGGTTTAGCAGGGCTTGCGCCATTACTAGCAAGCCAGATCGTGCCTGCTGTGAAAAATGGCGCGGTCGTTGTGTGGTCCACGGGTGGTGGGTTGTTGCCAGCCGAAGAATTCCAAGGATATTTGGACGCTGCTTCTAACTGTTGAATCAGCGGCTCGAGACCATATTACGCATGATTTAAGCGATGACACGGCACATCGTTTTATGACGAATTTAACTATCTAGTGATTAGTCAGATCTTATTAGCTTCTTGTTGGCTATAAGTCCTATAATCGCTGCCAACCTAGAGTAAATGGCTGGAGAGTTTGATGACACAAGTGACTGAATTTGATGTGCTTATTGTTGGCGGCGGCATGGTCGGTGCTACATTGGCGCGTGCATTGGCAGACACTTCTTTACGCATTGGACTTATTGAGCAATCTCAGCCCAAAGACTTCGACGCCGAACAGCCCCACGACCTGCGGGTGTCAGCACTCAGCATGGCTTCACAACGTATTTTAAAATCCTGCGGAGCTTGGGACGGTGTTTTAGCTCGTCGTTATTGTCCGTTTAAGCGAATGCGTGTTTGGGAAACAGCGGGTATAGGTGATACCACGTTTAATAGTGACGATATTGGTTATCCTGAACTGGGCTTTATCGTTGAAAACCGTATTGTGCAGTTGGCGCTTTGGGAGCAGTTTGCGGGGCAGGACAATATTCACGTTTACACACCGGCGGTTATTCAATCGATCGAATGTCATGGCACTTCGAATACGGTGACATTGTCTTCGGGTGAAACCTTAACTGCGCGTTTATTAGTTGCCGCTGATGGTGGCTCGTCACAAGCGCGACAAGCCGCTGGTCTAGGCGTTGTTGCTGAAGAGTATTCACAGCAAGCCTTAGTGCTCTACGTTAAAACGGCTTATCCGCAACAGGATATCACTTGGCAGCGTTTTTACCCCGCAGGCCCTCGTGCATTTTTACCACTGTCTGGCCCTTATGGTTCACTCGTGTGGTACGACTCCCCAGAAACTATTAAACGTTTAATGGCACTAGATGATGAAACGTTACTCACGGAAGCCTACGCGGCTTTCCCTGCAGAAATCGGTGAAATTGACGCGTTATTAGGCCGAGGCTTCTTTCCGTTGAAGCGTCAGCATGCGTTGAGTTATGGCAAAGAAGGCGTTGTTCTGCTGGGTGACGCCGCTCATATGATTCATCCATTAGCTGGGCAGGGGGTGAACATTGGTATGTTGGATGTCGCCAGTCTGTCTGAGATTCTTCATGAAGCCGTTGTGCAAGGCGAAGATATCGGTGCTGTCGAATTAATTAAGCGCTATGAAAAGCAGCGTCGTCATCACAATACACTGATGATGACGACGATGGACATGTTCTATCGAATATTTAAAGACCAACATAAGCCATTAGGCGTGTTGCGTAATCTGGGCTTACAAGCAGCGCAACGGATTACCCCAGCACGCAATAAAGCGATGAAGTTTGCGATGGGTATTGAAGGCCCGTTACCTGCAATGGCTAAACGCTAAACTTCGACGTTATGATTCACGAGGTTTGTTAACAGGCTATTATGTCAGACGTTATCTTAATTACCGGTTGTTCAACGGGTATTGGACTAGAAACCGCCTTATTTCTTGCGACTAAAGGGTACCGCGTGCTGGCCACTGCGCGTCAACAAGAGCAAGTTGACGTATTACAGGATCGAGGCCTAGAAAGTGTCGTCCTTGATTTGGACAATAGCGATAGCATTGTTGCCGCAGTTAAGTGGGCGCTGACAAGAACAGGTGGCCGAATTGATGCCGTTTTTCATAACGGTGCTTATGGTCAAGCCGGAGCGTTAGAGGATTTGAGCCGTGATGCATTGCGTCAGCAGTTTGAAACCAACGTCTTCGGTTGGCACGAACTGAATAACCTGCTGCTACCCGTTATGCGAAAGCAGGGCTACGGCAAAATTATATTTAATAGCTCGGTGTTGGGGTTGGTATGCATGCCGTACCGAGGTGCCTATAACGCCAGTAAATTTGCTATTGAAGCCTACGCCGATACGCTAAGGCTTGAACTTTATCAAAGTGGTATCCATATCTCTTTAATAGAGCCGGGCCCTATACGTTCACGGTTTCGTGATAATGCCCATGCGGCCTTTAAACGATTTGTGGATCGAGATAGCTCTCCGCATCGTGAAACTTATGACGCGATGGAAGCGCGGCTCAAAAAGGCCGGTGATACCAGTCGCTTTACATTAGGGCCAGATGCTGTGGCTGAGAAAGTCTTGGCGATACTGGAGACGGACCGACCTAAAAACCGTTACTATGTGACGATACCGACATACCTGTGTGCTTTTTTAAAGCGCCTGTTACCTTCTAACGTATTAGATACGCTGATGCGAAAAGGTTAGTGAAATCGGCTTTTAATAAGCTAATAGTCAAGGATATACAATGAGTTGTGATGTAAATGTTATAGATGACATTAACTCGAAGATTGATCCAAAACAGCCACTGGCTGCGCACCCTGCATTTCGTTTTATCCGTACTGAGCAAATAGAGTCCTTAGGGGTTGAGGTTGCTGAATACGAGCATATCGCAACGGGTGCGACCCATTACCATATGGCGGCGGATAATACCGAGAATGTCTTCCTTGTGGCATTAAGAACCATCCCAACTGACTCTACCGGTGTCGCGCATATCCTAGAACACACTGCGCTTTGTGGTAGTGAAAAGTACCCCGTGCGCGACCCGTTTTTTATGATGATTCGTCGCTCGTTAAATACTTTCATGAATGCTTTTACTAGCAGTGACTGGACGGCTTACCCATTCGCTAGCCAAAACCGGAAAGACTATTTTAATCTGCTCGACGTGTACTTAGATGCCGTGTTCTTCTCTCGTCTTGATAAGCTTGATTTTGCGCAAGAAGGTCATCGTTTAGAGTTTGCAGAACCGACGAATCCGGACTCAGACCTGACCTACAAAGGCGTTGTTTTCAATGAAATGAAAGGTGCGATGAGTTCGCCGGTGAGTACGTTGTGGCAAACGTTGAGCAAGCACCTGTTTGGCTCAACGACCTACCATCACAACAGTGGGGGTGAGCCTGAGTGCATTCCTGATTTGAGCTATGAAGAGCTTAAAGCGTTTTATAAAGTGCATTATCACCCATCCAATGCAGTCTTTATGACCTTTGGTGATATTCCACCTGAGGTTTTGCAAGCGCGTTTTGAAGAGCAGGCGCTAAAGCGTTTTGATCGTCTTGATAAAGTCATTACGGTTACTGACGAAAAGCGTTATTACGCACCTTTACGTGTGGAAGAGCCTTACGCATTAGATGATGGCAGCACCGAAAAGAAAACCCATGTGGTTATGGGCTGGTTGCTCGGGCATAGCATTAATTTGCAGGAGCAGTTAGAAGCAGAATTGTTGTCTCGTGTGTTGTTAGATAACAGTGCGTCACCTTTGCGTCATGCACTAGAGACATCGGATCTCGGTGCTTCTCCGTCACCGCTTTGTGGTTTAGAAGACTCTAACCGCGAAATGAGCTTTATGTGCGGGATGGAAGGTACAGACCCGCAGCATGCAGCGGCAATTGAAGCAACGATTCTGCAAGTACTAGAAGATGTTGCAAAGAACGGTGTGCCACAATCACAGGTCGAGGCTGTTCTGCATCAGCTGGAATTGAGTCAGCGTGAGATTGGTGGTGATAGTTATCCGTTCGGTCTTCAACTTATTCTGGCGGGACTATCTACGGCAATCCATCGCGGGGACCCCATTGGCGTTTTAAATTTAGACCCTGTGCTAGAAAAGCTGGGGGAACAAATTAAAGACCCGCAGTTTATTCCTGAGTTGGTGCGTCGTTACTTGTTAGATAATCCCCATCGTTTAACGCTAACGCTTAGCCCAAGCACTGAGCTTTCAGCGCGTCGTGATGCGGCTGAGAAACTTCGTTTAGCGCGAATTAAAGCGGGCTTAAACGATGAGCAAAAGCAAGCATTGGTAGAGCAAGCGACAGCGCTTGAAGAACGTCAGCTTCAGCAAGATGATGAATCGATCTTGCCTAAAGTCGGTTTGGAAGATATTCCGCAAACGTTACCCATTCCTGAACCAGAAAAGTTAAGTGTAGCCGCCTGCCCGCTCAGCTATTACGGCCAAGGCACTAATGGTTTGGTATACCAGCAAGTGATTGTCAGCTTGCCAAAACTGACTGATCGTCAGCTACAAATTTTACCGTTTTTAGGTAATTACATTGCAGAACTGGGCTGTGGAGATAAAAGCTATCAGCAGGTGCAAGAATGGCAGAGTAGTGTCAGTGGTGGTGTTAGCGGTTTTAGCAGCGTCCGTGGCGCTATTGATGACGAGCAGTCAGTCCAAGCTTACTTTACCTTATCAGGCAAGGCATTAGCGCGGAATATTGATGCACTAACTGAGCTTTTGTACAGCACATTTAATGATGTGAAGTTCGAAGAAACAGGGCGAATTCGTGAACTCATTTCAATGTCGCGTTCACGCCGTGAACAAAGCATTACTGGTAGTGGCCATTCATTAGCAATGACTGCCGCTGCGGCAGGTTTTAGCCCTGCCGCATTGCTTAGTCATCGACAAAGTGGTTTGCAGGGTATTACTGATATTAAAGCGTTAGATGACAGCTTGAAGGATGACGCTACATTAAAGTCGTTCTGCCAAGAATTAGCTGAGTTGCATCAATTGATTATTAGCGCACCACGTCAGTATCTTTGTGTTGCCGAAAATGAACGTAAAGACGAATTGGTTGAAGCCTTAGAAAAGTATTGGGGTTCTACACCTTTCTCGACAGATATTACTCCTTTTGGTTTAGCGCCTACTCGCCAGTTTGTTAAACAAGCATGGAGCACGAGTACACAAGTTAATTTCTGCTCTAAAGCGTTTCCAACGGTTCCTGTTGAGCATCCTGATGCCGCAGCATTAACCGTATTAGGTGGCTTCTTGCGGAACGGTTACCTACATCGTGCTATTCGGGAAAAAGGTGGTGCGTACGGTGGAGGTGCGACACAAGACTCAGCAACCGCAACTTTCCGTTTCTATTCTTACCGTGACCCACGTTTATTAGAAACGTTGGATGACTTTGATGCATCCATTCAATGGTTGCTAGATACAGAGCATCCAGAGAATAAGCTAGAAGAAGCGGTGATGGGTGTGATCAGCTCTATCGACAAGCCCGGCTCTCCATCAGGGGAAGCTAAGCAAGCGTTTCATAATGAGCTGTTTGGTCGTGATGCGGAGCAACGTCGACGTTTCAGAACGCGTGTTCTTGCGGTGAAAATGGCTGATCTTAAACACGTAGCGCAAACCTATTTGGCGGATAAAGAAGCCAGCGTCGCTGTCATTACTGATCCACAAAAAGCGCAGGCGCTGACCGAGAAAGGCTTTGAGCTGCTTCAGGTGTAACTAGCTACAGACGTAAATCTAGCTACAGACGTAAATAGTGCAGCTGTAAACCAGCACAATGAAGAGTTTTGGTCGGTACGTGTCAATGGTTAAGAAGGTAAGTCAGCATGGCGTTTGATCTCTCCAATCGATTAGTCATCGGGCTGGCTTCTTCTGCGCTTTTTGATCTGACCGAATCAGATCAAGTGTTTCGTAAAGAAGGTGAGCAGCAGTACCGAATTTACCAGCGTGAACATCAAAATGATCCGCTGCGCCCTGGCGTAGCGTTTCCTTTCGTGCGGCGCTTACTATCATTAAATGACCTTTCCCCTGACGACCCGCCAGTAGAAGTCGTGTTGTTATCTCACAATGATCCCGATACTGGCTTACGCGTACTTAAATCTATTGAGCATCACCAGCTGGGTATGACTCGCGCTGTTTTTCTGCAAGGTAAAAACCCCTACGAATATATCCCAGCTTTTAACATCAGTTTGTTCCTTTCTGGCAATGAAGACGATGTTCGTCAGGCCTCAAATGCGGGTCATCCCGCAGGCTTAGTCCTGCATTCTCAAGCCGCTGATGATTTGGATGATGACGAGCTACGTCTTGCGTTCGACTTTGATGGCGTCGTAGCAGACGATGAGTCAGAGTCAGTTTTTCACTCTGGCGATTTAGAAAGCTTTAAGGAGCATGAGCTTAAGCATGTTGATGTACCGCATAACCCAGGGCCGTTAAAAGCCTTCTTAGAAAAAATCTCGCGTATCCAGAGACTTGAGCAAGAAAAGGCCGAGCTTGACCCCTCATATCAATTAAAACTTCGTGTGGCGATTGTGACGGCCCGCAGCGCTCCAGCTCATGAGCGTGTGATTAACACCATGCGTAGTTGGGATATCATGGTTAATGATGCGTTCTTTATGGGCGGAATCGAGAAAGGGCGGGTATTGGAAGTATTAAAACCACATATCTTTTTTGATGATCAGCGGCTGCATTTAGAGCCAACATCGAGTGTTTTACCGTCAGTGCATATTCCGTTTGGGGTTAGGAATAGGTAGTTAGTTGACACTTTGCTAGG
>JBLXCH010000156.1:0-6969 GCA_048265065.1 Motiliproteus sp.
CCTTACGGGTCTGCTTGCGCTTGCCGGCGTACTCGGCGTCGGCGAAGGTCATCTGCTTCATGGAAAAACTCGGCTGGCGGGATCGGCGTATTTCACCAGATTCGGGAAGTCTTTTTCAGACCATCCTTAGCAGGGAAGCCTATTCGGCTATAGAAGATTTGAAATTTCGAAATATTTGCAGTGACCGTGAAGTTCTTCTCATATACTTCGAATGCAGCAGACCGCATCTGCCTATATACCTCCGGGGTAAGCTCAGCGAGTTGCGCCGCTAGTCTTCCTAGGAAAGCTCCCTCTCCTAGCACATATGAGTTTTCCCCATCTATTAAAATAGATGCAAGATCCCCCACAGAGTTAGTTATAATAGGACACCCTCTTGACAAGCTCTCGACCGACTTAGTCGGAAAGCCGGCCAAGGCGTATCGCTTATTCTGTCTGAAGAACACTGAGAAATGAAAGTTAGCGTAGAGCTTTAATATTTCTTCGCGAGGAATTCTCCCATAAAAATAAATTCTAGAGCGACAGAAATCCGTGTCGAGGCCAGCAGCATTCAAGACATTATAAAAGTATACTTCAGAAGTACCCGCTACATGCAATTCGATACGCCGCTTGCTCTGCATCTCAAGATATTCTAGCGCGCCGACAAAACGTGTGAGATCATCCTTTAATCCCATATCGCCAGCATAAAAGAAGCGCAGAGTATCTAACGAATTACTGGAAAAATCCGCGACAGGTATTTCATTTAAAAGAAGCGGTGGTAGCCAGATAGAATTGGTAACACCGTTGAGATGCTCCTTTAGAAAATGACTGATGCAGATGACGTTAGAAAATAACGGATAGATGACTTTCATCCGAATTTCATTCTCGATGGCTGCCAAGCCAAAACGACCGCCGGGTAGATGGTCGCTTTCATACCATTCTGTGCTATCCAAAATCAGTTTAAATTTATAGATTTTAGCAAAGGCCATCATACACAACGCAAAAAAAGCAGGCGGATTGTACAAAACGACAGCATCGAACCTCTTGTGACGCATTAACCATGCTACCGTTTTCCTGCCCCTGAATACAAAACCCAAGACTCGCGATAATATCCCTTTTCGCCTCGCCCTGAACTCTGCCTGGCTATAGCAGATGTGCCCTTTATATTGGTAAGTGCGCGCCACTTCGCCTTCCCAGCCAGCAAAACAAACTTTTGCACCACATCGTTCAAAAAGCTTTGCCAACGAATAGACCCTTAGAGCCGCCGCATCGCCATCCGGGAACCTAAAAGCCCCCGTGTACAAGACTTCAGTCATCCTACACCCTCTTTTTTATAAAGTTCTTCCTAGCATAGAACGCAAGCAGGACGAGAACAGGGGTAATTAGCATTACGTAGCGCGCATTTATCGTCGGGTTCATTAACCATGCCAATAGAAAAGCAAACAGAGCACTGTACAACGGCTTTGAGCTTTCTCTCATGCCGCGCCCGGATCGTTTAATTGAAACATACAAAGGCCAAGCTAGAAAAATCAACAATATAACCTGCGGCGCGCGCAGAAGCCGGGCCATCTCTACCCCCCCTCCAGGAAGAACAAAGATTAGTGAGAGCAAAGCATCTTGAGCAAACTGCAAAATGCGAATAGGATTAAAAATAAAGTACCCAAGGTACGTTTCAGAATTTATTAAATATACAATTGAACTAAAGCCGCCCTCAAGACTTTCCCAGCCGATAATGTTTTTCTCCACGACCAGATAAGCTGCGACTAAAGATGTTATTATGTAGGCAGCTAATACTCGCCACATAGGCTGAACAGCGGTATAGAAAAATAAAAAAAGCACAACATAAACGAACAATTGCTGCCGAACAAGTGCACAAAACGGCAACATAAAAAGCAGCAACCATATACGCCTATAAACTGAACAGTACACAGAAAAAACAATAAGGAAAACACTAATCATGTCTTTATTTATAAGCTGAGCAAAATAGACCAAGTGAAAACCAGCAAAAAAACAAACTTTCGCACCCAAGCCAAAGCCATAGTAATCACACAGTCTGAGATAACACCAGAAACAAGAAACAAGAAACGCCAAATTCACGAAAATAGATATATAAATATAATCCGCAGCACCATCAAACAAAAATCTATTCAAGAATAGATAAAAATACGATATACCAACATCATTATTTAGCTCATAAGCAAAGCCATCCTGCTCAAGGCGTTTTATTGTCTCAAGATAGTAAAAGTGATCATGCGCATTAACAGCGCCCACCACCCCCTCCAAAGAAACCTCTTTTTCCGTTAGATCAAGTGAGAACCGGTAAAAATAAACCAAAGAGGATACAAGAAAGGCTTGAAACAGCGAGATTAAAATTATAGTCCCAAGCTTTATTTTCATTATCGCTTAACATTCACTTTGTAGTACTGTTTTATTTTCTCAGCTTTTTGAGCAGCAGGAAGGTCTCCAATTCCGAGAGAGTCGCCAATTACTTTACTCTCATATTCCTTGAGAGTTTTTATTTTTCTTGCGGGAACACCTCCTACAACTGTTCCACCCGGAATATCCTTGGTAACAACAGAGCCAGCTGCTATAACTACATTATCGCCAATCACGACACCAGGCAATATAGTGCAGTTCAGACCGATATAGACATTATTTCCAATTTTTATCGGCTTGGTAATCTCAAGTGTCGGCGTTCGATCTCTAAGGATAAGTACACCGCCATCATGAGTAACGAAGTTGCAACCTGAGACAATGTGCACATTGTTACCAATTTCAATCAGCCATGGCTCCGAGCCAAACATTCCCGGGGTCATCCCATAGAATTTCACCCCAGCCCCAACCTTAACCCCTATGGACTTTGCGTATTTTACAGGGTCAGTCAAGATCATATATCTGTTATAAAAAGCCATAAAAATCCGAAAAAATATCTTCATCGCCCATCTCCTTACGCCCTTGGCTCTAGCAACAGCACTGCGGAAGCCAACATTAAATTCTGAACAAAAGCGATCAAGACAAAAACCAACATCACACTCACCACTGAAACACCAGGGACCGCATACAACGCCATATAAGCTAGCATTACTGCCACATCTATTATTAGTTGAAATTTCTGCTGCCTCTGGACGCGCAACATAATTCTATAGGGCATGGATAAGAAGAATACCCCCCCCCAGATGATGCTTAACGCAAGTATCTTGGAACCCTCAGTCCAAGCCTCATCTAGAAAACTCATGAATATATATTCAGAAACATGAGCAACTACTACGAAAGCTAGCATTACTGGTATCCCATACTTTATCGTCAGCTTATGTATTCCGTTAAAATTACCCAAACCCTCTTCACCGGCAAAATACTTAATGAGCACCTGTGAGAGGCTTGCTGTTACGACAACAAGCGGCCCCCAAACAAGTCGGCTCGCAAAGGCATACTGGCCACTAACATTTCCGCCAAACTTAAGCTCCATAAAAAATAAAGGCATATAATATGCCACCACGGTGAGAAGCTCCTGAGCTGTCCCAAAAACAGTAAATGCTTTTCGCTTAAGAAGCTCATTCAGCAACTTAGCGCCACTCCATCTTTTCACTTTGCTCTTAGTTAAATACAGTATGAATATAGCTGAGAACAGCTCTCCCGCAACCCCCCCCCAAAGCAGTCCTTGACTTGACGAAACGCCAAAGAATATATATTGAAAAGACACAATAGATACTGCTCTGAAAACATAGAACAAACTTAACGATTTAAAGCTAAAATCATAAACCAACAGCGCGCAGTGAATATTATTAAGAGAAATGATAAAAGCTAAGATCACTCCCACTAGGTAGAGCGGCGTATAGATAAAGCACATTCCAGCAAACACAATAAAAAACGTTAGCGCAGTAACACGAGCATCACCTACTAATATCTCTGCTTCATCCCGACCCTTAGCCAACGGCACCATCAAGTGTAATTGTAAAGTAAAAAGTGCAGCAAAAATAGCTGCCACAGATTGGTTGGTAGCTAAAGTTCCGAATGCACTTGGCGCATAAATCGTTGCGAAGAACATTAACCCCAGCAATTGTATTAATTGCGAGACAACATTACCCGAGAGCAGGCTAGCCAAATTTACAAAAAAAACTCTTCCCATTCCTATCCAGCCAAGGCTCTTAAATCAATGTGGCAACTAATATCCAGCCCTTGTGTGAACCCTAAACTCCGTTTCTGCGTTCCATATACGAAACCACCTTTCTAGGGGAGAGTTAATTGTTCAACAAACTGATATACCAAGGCATTGCGCTCGCGACCCCCTGCCTGACACTGAACTCGGGAGTATAGCCGAGCAGCCGCTGGGCCTTGGTGATGTCCGCCTGAGAGTGACGCACGTCGCCAGCCCGGAAGTCGCGATAGACCGGCTCCTTTTTATAGGCCACACCATTTTCGTCGAGGGTACTCTTGATGGCAGCGAATAACTTATTCAGATCGGTGCGACCACTGACTGCAACGTTATAAATCTGGTTTCGCGCAGCTTCGTCGATCGCTGTTGCAGCCAGCAGGTTGGCCTGTACAGCATTTTCGATGAAGCAGAAGTCACGGCTGGTTTCACCGTCACCGTTAATGAACACGTCCTCGCCCTTGATCATCGCGGCAGTCCATTTCGGAATTACCGCCGCATAGGCGCCGTCCGGGTCCTGGCGCTTTCCGAACACGTTGAAGTAGCGCAGGCCGATAGTGGTGAATCCGTAGGTACGAGCGAAGACATCGGCGTATAGCTCATTCACGTACTTGGTAACGGCATAGGGAGACAGTGGTTTGCCAATCACGTCCTCCACCTTGGGAAGGCCTGGATGATCACCATAGGTCGAGCTACTGGCCGCGTAGGTAAAGCTCTTCACCTCGGCATCACGGGCGGCAACGAGCATATTGAGAAAGCCGTCGATATTGGCGCCATTGGTGGTAATCGGATCGTTGATGGAGCGCGGCACCGAGCCGAGTGCGGCTTGGTGGAGAACGTAATCGACGCCCTCACAGGCCTGACAGCAGTCATCCAGGCTACGAATATCTCCCTGAAGGAACCTGAAGCGTGCCCATTGCTCGCAGGTGACGAGGCTTTGCACTTCATCCAGATTGCGCTGATGCCCGGTGGCAAAGTTGTCCAAGCCGACCACGCGCTGATCGAGCTTGAGCAGGGTTTCCAGCAGGTTGGAGCCAATAAAGCCTGCCACTCCCGTGACGAGCCAGGTCTTGGGGGCCTGTGGGAGTTCTTGCAGCAGGGATTCGTAACGGGTCATAGGGTACTCATCGATATTTTGGCAGGGCCTGGCCCAAATGAAATAGATGCCAGCGATTCGGTAGGCATGTCTTCTCAACCTCAGCCATTACAGACGCAGATCCGCCTCTTCGGCGCTCAGCAGGTATTTCAGGTCGTAGAGAATGTGTTTGGCCTTGCCGTACTGCCGAATATTTTCGGCGCCTAGCGCACGGAACTCATTGTGAGCGACAGCCAGGACGATACCGTCATAGGCATTGATGGCAGGTTCGGTAATCGGCGTGATCCCGTATTCGTGCTGGGCTTCCTCGACGGCAACCCAGGGGTCGTAAACATCGACCTGAATATTGTATTCCGCCAGTTCGCTGACGATGTCCACCACCCGGGTATTGCGCAGATCCGGGCAGTTTTCCTTGAAGGTCAGCCCCATCACCAGCACGCGGGCGCCGTCCACATGAATGCGCCGCTTGAGCATGGCCTTGACCAGTTGCGAGACCACGTAGGCGCCCATGCCATCGTTGAGGCGGCGGCCGGCAAGGATGATCTCCGGGTGGTAGCCGATGCTCTGCGCTTTATGGGTCAGATAATAGGGATCGACCCCTATGCAATGGCCGCCAACCAACCCCGGCCGGAAAGGCAGGAAATTCCATTTGGTTCCGGCTGCCTGCAACACCGCTTCGGTATCGATCCCCATCCGGTTGAAGATGATTGCCAGTTCGTTGATCAGGGCGATGTTGAGGTCGCGCTGGGTGTTCTCGATAACTTTTGCCGCCTCGGCAACCTTGATACAGCTGGCCTTGTGAGTACCGGCGGTAATGATCTCCCTGTACAAGGCGTCCACCAGATCGGCCACTGCCGGAGTCGAGCCCGAGATGACCTTCTTGATCGTGGTGACACGGTGTTCCTTGTCTCCCGGATTGATGCGCTCAGGGCTATAGCCCGCAAAAAAGTCCACGTTGAACTTCAAGCCAGAAATCTTTTCCAGCACAGGAACGCAATCTTCCTCGGTGGCACCTGGGTAGACGGTGGATTCGTAGATGACGATATCGCCCTTCTTCAAAGCCGAACCGATGGTTTCAGAAGCCTTGATCAAAGGGGTGAGATCGGGCTGTTTGTGTTCGTCGATGGGCGTAGGTACGGTAACGATGAATACGTTGCAGCTTTTCAGATCGTCGAGGCTGGCGCTGTAGGCAAGCTGTGAGGCCTCTCTCAGCTCGTCATCGCTGACCTCCAGGGTGACATCATGGCCAGCCTTCAGTGCATCGATACGCTGTTGGTTGATATCGAAACCCACCACCGAGCGGCGCTTGCCGAATTCGACAGCAAGCGGCAG
This sequence comes from Motiliproteus sp., assembly GCA_048265065.1. Classification (GTDB taxonomy): domain Bacteria; phylum Pseudomonadota; class Gammaproteobacteria; order Pseudomonadales; family Balneatricaceae; genus Motiliproteus. The sequence continues at coordinate 6,555 of JBLXCH010000156.1, forward strand.
GCCGACATAGCCGAGACCGATAATGGCGAGTTTTACTTCTTGCAAGCTGAGCATGTGAAACATCCATCTAAACGAAAATAGCTGAATTAAGCCTGTAAACGCAGAGCCTTAGGGTTCGTTCACCCGATCATGTCGAGCGGGCGTTTTAATTGTTCGTATTGCTTGCGTAATTGAGCAGCCAATGCCTGTTTGGCCTTTTGCTCGCCATGCACCACCCTAATCTCAGTCGGCCACTGCTGCATCCCAGTCACAAAACCCACCAACCCATTCTGATCCGCATGGGAAGAGTAGCCACCGATGCTGCTAATGCCAGCACGGATATCGAAGCGTTCACCATCCAGGTTTACATAGCCGCCTTTCGGACCGTAGGTCTGGATGGCGTGCCCTGGTGTGCCTTTGGCCTGGTAGCCAACGA
>JBLXCH010000157.1:0-6943 GCA_048265065.1 Motiliproteus sp.
GAACGCGGCCTTAAAGACGCGCGCGAATTCCTCGAAGGCCTCGGTGCGTTGAACGAACAAATCAACGGCAACATCACCGAAACCGAAGAACGCCTGAACGAAGGCCTCAAATCGATCGAGCAGCGCCTGACGGAACTTTATAACAGCTCCGCCTCGGAAGAAGCCGCCGAAGCCGCAACCCCGGCCCGTGACGAGCAGGTCCTGCAATCGCAGGTCACCCAGACCGCACAGGCCAGCCAGGCTTATGCCGAGGCCGGAACCGCCGCTCAGCGCAATGCGCCACGATATGGGACCAACGGGTAACCTAAATACGAACCATCTGTTCGCAGACATCAAAACCGACAGCCAAGGCTGTCGGTTTTTTCGTATCTAATCATAAGCCTATTTTCGCCGAAACTCACCCCCAGGTCTCCGCTTTTCCTTGTGCGAGACAATCTTCAGCACGCATTGCGATTTTATCTCGAAGCATTCTTTACTGACGCCAGTACGCGCAACAACGGCAAGTGCCGCAATAGGCGGCCGTCTTGCAAACCCGCTCCCCTCCGACAAGAGATATTCATAAACTATAGACCCAAATAATCATTCCAATGTAGTGTTCTTTACTTAAGCTACTTAAACTCTTACACAAGCGTTAGAAAAACATGTTGGACTTTCCGAACTTGATCGCAGGCACATTACTCGGATTTTCTGGATCGATTATCGCGGGCTCTGTGATACAGCCAATTTTTGGAGAGGCCACTAGTTACCATTTGGTGAAATATTTTTCCGTCGCACTTCGCGCACTCGGAAAGCATTCTCCTTTGCAAGGTAGCTGGACTCAATCTTGGATGGCTACAAACTCGACTAATTTCCCACAAGAAAATCAATCCCGTCTCGAACTTTATCAAATTGGAAACAGGATTTCAGGAAACTACACATCCGAAACAAATAGCGGCAGAGTGTGTAAGTATCGATTAAAGGGACACGTTACAAACAACTATCTGTTTGGAGTCTGGCGCGATGCTGATAGCGAAGGCTACTTTGGAAGCTTTAAAGTTCGCATATCGGAATCGAAGGACAAAGCTGAAGGAATGTGGGTTGGATCTAAAGATAATTCAAAAATTTCAGCTGGTATCTGGCATTGGGATCGAATAAGCCGTGGATAAAATCAAAAATAAAACAAAAATCAGCCCCATGAAAGCGACACCGTTTCTCCGGTGGGCTGGAAGTAAAAGGTCGCTTTTGAAACAAATATCCCCGGCAATACCGCAGAACATCAACAAATACATTGAGCCATTTGCCGGTTCAGCAAGTCTTTTTTTTAAGATATCGCCACAGAAAGCCGTACTCGGCGATTTAAATCGCGAGTTAGTTGAGACCTACTGGGCAATCGTTGAAGATCATGTAGAGGTTTGGCAAAAGCTAAGTCAACTTCCACTTGGTAAAGACGCCTACTACGAGATACGTGCCAAAGACCAATCACAACTTAGCGAAACAGAGCGAGCCGCACGTTTCATATATCTGAACCGCTTTTGCTTTAATGGCCTCTATCGAACCAATAAATCTGGGCAATTTAACGTCCCTTACGGCTCCCCACGATCACTAAATATACCAAGCGAACAACAACTTGGAAGCTGCGCAGACGCATTAAGAAACGCAAAAATACTGCATTGTGATTTTGAGAATCTGGTATCGCAGAACGTTGAAAATGGAGATCTTGTTTACCTAGATCCTCCATTCTACACACAAAAAACGCGAACATTCCGGGAGTACAATGCTTCTCCCTTTAGCGGCGACGACCTGCAAAGATTAAAATCACTCCTGAAACTCATTGAAGAGAAATCTGCCAGCTTTATCCTCAGCTATGCATATTGCGAAGAAGCTCTTGAGGCATTTTCGGAGTACAAGCACACCACAACCTTAACCAGAAGAAATATATCAGGCTTCCCTCAGCATAGAAAAATAGCTAAAGAACTAATTGTAAGCAACACCTATACCTAAGGCTCTTGACAGCTATGGATTTAACAATTGCAGTAATCAGTGACCTCCATATCGGCGAGTCCGCTATAAGTACTGATTTGAATCCTTTTGCAACATCCAGCAGCTCAAACCAAGCACATTCAGGATTCCTTTCGTACTTTTCAGAACTCGTAAAGAAAGAAGACATTAAGCCTGACATACTACTAATCCCTGGCGACATAAGTGACCGATCACATCCGAATGAGTATTTCCTTGCTGGTAGCGTGATCGCAGAAATCTGTAGAATTTTAAACTTGGAACTAACAAATGTATTTGCTGTACTTGGAAATCATGATGTCAATTGGACTCTGATTGAAAGTACAGATAACGCTTTCTCCAACGACACAACTGGTTTTGCGAAACGCCTTATCTTTGCGAGCGCCGAACACAATGATCAAATCAGTGCAATTCTAACCGGACAAGTAGGGAACCAAACTCAAGCTCCCTATTTTAGTATAGACGAGAACGAAAAATTTGTTCTTGTTAGATATAATTCCGCACACGATGACCTTCCCTCAAAAGAAACGCACCACGGAACGGCGAACCAACAGCATTTAGAAGAACTTGAACAGCAGCTTGACCTCCTCAACGAGGATAAAGATAAGTATCGAATTTTTTTAACTCATCACCACCCTACCCAATTATCCGATCCCCTTCCAAACGTTCCGGATTTCAGCATTCTGAACAATGCTGAAAACCTTTTGAAACTTCTAACAAGACATGATTTTGACATGTTAATTCACGGACACAAGCACGTCCCAAAATTCAAGTATCATGCAGAAGATGGAAAATACCTGAATGTGCTATGCGCCGGGAGTTTCTCAAAAGCAATCACCAATGCGTGGGCAGGAAGAGTTCTAAACCAGTTTCACCTAGTTAAGTTTCAAGGTCGTCAAACAACCACCCAGTATTCCAAAGGCGAAATACTTAGCTGGGCCTACAGACACGGTGACTGGCAGCCTAGCGTCGAAAACTATGCAGGCATACGACACCGTTCGTGCTTCGGAGAGTACCTTTCTAGCGCAGAACTCGAACTAAAAGTTACAAACATCATTAAAGAACTTTTGGAACGAAAACCAATTGTACGATGGCATGAATTTCAAGACGCTTACCCAGATTGCATGTACCTTGATGAAGGCATGTTAATAGGCAGAGTAGAGAAAGCGTGCGCAGTCCTTGGTGCTGAATTTGTGTTGCGCGAAGAGGAAAACATTCAAAAAGCGATGGTGATAAAGAGTGACCAGTAGAAGCAAAAGCTTGAGCCGAAACCTCTTTGAACTTGACAATGCGCGATACCTATCGCCGGATGAGGTAGTACAAACCTTTGTTCCAACAGAGTCTTTTTGGAGACTATTTTCCGCTAAGAATCATATTGTCCTTGGAGCACGCGGCTCGGGAAAAACCGCAATGTTCCGAATGGCTGCGCATAGCCATCTTGCAAAATCACGCGATAAAGATGCCCAAAAAATAGTTTCTGACCGGTCATTTATTGGTTTCTATATGCCGACAAAAGCAGATTGGGTTGGTGGCTTAAAAAACAAAAGTTGGTTATCTGACGCCCAGAAAGAAGACGTTTTTTGCTGGAGGCTCAATTTATCCTCATGCTTATCGCTAATTTCATCAATAGAGAGCTGCATAGACGCCTACTCAAAAGACGACGATGAAAAAGTATACAACGAAATCAAGATATCAAAGTTGCTTTCTCAATTGCTATTGGATGATGAGACATCAAACACACTCAAAGGGTTAAGTGAACAACTTGAGAAACTAGATTTCAGAAAGCAGACCTCTATCGCGCGACAACGTGTTACGGGTAATCAAGCAGATCAAACTATAGGCCTTGTTTTTCACAACGAACTCTTCCAGCCCTTACATCAGGCAATTCGCGCCGTATGCCCAATCTTAGAGATTCCAGACAAGGCGATCTGGATGCTTTGCATCGACGAAGCAGAAGCGCTTGAGCGGTTTCACCATCGAATCCTCAATAGTTACCTAAGAACACACTCCGATAACCTCGTTTTCAAAATATCTACAACCCCTTACGGCCATCACACACTAGAGACAAACGTTGGCGAAGGTTTGAGTCCCGGCAATGACTTCGAGTACGTATACATCGACAATGACTTCCAAAATAATTCAAACAAAGAAACTCAGTTCGAAACAAAGATATTTTCGAAACGCGCCAAGGCTTCGGGGGCACCTTTCAAAAGCTTAACATTGTCGTCATTACTTGGCAGCTCCTTACTTCTGGAACCGAAGGACTTAACGTCAGAAAGCATCAAGCAATTAGTAAATGATATTGAGGACTTCGGATCAGATTCTCTAATACGCCGCAGCCAAAAACTTAAAAACCAACCAACAAAGTTTTCGAATGAAATTGGCCGAAAAGTACAAGGCGCTGTGATGTTGCGAAAAGCCGTCAATGCAATGCGAGGGCAGCAAGAAATCGACTTGTACTCCGGAATTGAGATGGTACTGCGATGCTCAGATGGGAACCCCAGACGACTGATCCGCATATTCAATAAACTTTTGAGCGGAGCAACGGACGAAATCAAACAGAAACAGAAACAAAAACAAAAGGATAACAACGCAATTATACCTTTGCAAAAGCAAACAAACATAATGCGGCAGTTCTCTATCAGCGTACTCGCACGCGTCCAAGGTGAGCCAAAGTATGGATCGAAACTACATAAAATGCTTGAGACAGTCGGCGATAATATGCGCGCCGCATTACACGAAATGCCGTTGTCTTCGGATACCGTTACCTCAATAGAAATAGATACCAATACGAGCGACGAATATAGATATTTGGTCAGGTCTGCAGTAGGGCTAGGCCTTCTATATCCAAACATCCACACTAAAACTCCTGACGAGTTGCCAGAAGAAAGAGGCATTTATCATCTTGCATATGTATTGGCTCCTGCTTTCTACCTTCTGCCTCGAAGAGGAAAATCTAGAAAGTTGGAGAGCATGGCTCGCCCCAATGCCGTCGCAGAGAATGTAGATCAACAACTAAAAATGGATCTATAAAGATGGAAATAAATCAAATTAGAGACGTTTCCAGTGATGAACTCCCGAACTTTTCCTTTGACCTTGGAATATTTGTTTCAGGATATGAAGCACGTTCACATCATTTATACAGCACCAAAGAAATCAACATTAAGAAACGTCTAATTCTCCAATATCCTGAAAATGATGACCTGAACTTCATAGAAGAAAACAAAAAACTATTTGAAACATTTCCGCATACATCAATAAACATGAAGATAGACTCTGATGACATAAAAATATTTAGTGAAATAAAAAAGATTCTATCCAATACGAAAAATCCAACCATACTCGTAGACTACTCATCAATGTCTCGTGGCTGGCTAAATTCTATAATAAATTTTTTTAGATTTTCCGACAACTTCCAAGAAGTTACGATAATAACATCCTATACAATTGGAATATACAACAACGACCAAACGTACGCAAAGTACCCAAAGTCAGATTTTGAAATATCTAAGATTGAAAATCTGGTAGCATTAGATGGCGCGACAATAAGAAACAAGAAAACTACAGTTTTTATTGGTTTAGGTTTTGAATGGGTCTCACCATTTGCAATATGTGAGCAAATAGAACCTGACAACATTTTCACGTTCTTTGCCAATCCCGGAGCATCTACAGAGTATAGCAGCAAAGCATTAAAACAAAACAAAGCATTTTTAGATGAATTTGAGAGTTATAGCCGTCAAATCAGCATCCCTTTACCTCTTCGAAGTGTAGAGAGCACATTTCGGACTCTTGCTAGTCTTATTGGCCCAATCTGGAAAAAGGAGAATGTTCTTCTGGCACCGCTTGGCCCAAAACCACACGTCCTAGCATGCATTTTGCTCGCAAACCGCTTCAATGGAATTTCTTGTTTGCACGTTAGAGGAGCAAAGAAGCAAATTCCACAGGTTCGTGCCTCACAATCTTCAGAAACTGTATCTACCTGCATAAGCTTTATAGCGAACTAATGCTTTTCGTTGCCCCCTTTCGGACGAGGTCGATGTTAGCGCTGGTGCTACCTAAGTTTTCAGATATTTATCTGTGCACCAAAGATTCTCTACGGGCTGAGTGCACTGAACACGAAAATCAAAATTTACAATCATTTAGCTGGTTATTTCTTTTTCTCGTATCCGCTTACAACCCTGTGCCCCCCGGCCCCATCGTGTCGTCATTACCGGGCTGCACACGGAAAATCTTCTTACCGGCAAGCTGTATCCGATTAAAGGCGTCTTCCGCCATAAAGCCCGACACAAACGCCATGAAGGTCACCAGATACGGGCTGATATCGACCTGGCCGGAGCCATCGGCGCCACCTTGGGTCAGCATCAACATCCCGGCTTCGGAAAACAGGAATATGGCCATGGCGGCTGCGATCCCCTCGCCTGTCATGATCAACAGCCGTGCGGCGGATAGCCAACTGGCATCGGCGCGCCCTCTTCCCCCATCATTTGCGTTGTTGTCATTGCGATCTTTTTGCGGGCTGGTCTGATCCGCCTGCCCTGCCTGCCCCGTCTGATCTGCGGCCTGATGGCCCGACGGATCATTTCCGTCACCCGATGCGGGTTCTTGGGGTGTATGGGGATCGGTCGGGTTTTTGAAATTCTGTCGGGTAAAGGCCACCACCGCGCCAAGCCCCCCGGCCGCAACCGTGACCAGCAAGGTCAGCATGATGGTTGGCAACTGGATCAGATAAGACATCACCCGCCCGACGGGGTGTTCAAACATCGACACCAAGGACAAAGAATCCCGTTCGCCATCACCGACAAGCCGTTCGATGTTATCGTTGATGTCATTTAGCTCCGCCTGAAGGCTGCTGCGCAACTGGGTGGCTTGTTTTTGTTCGGTGCGGATATTGGCCCATTCGATTTGTGCGCGTGTGCTTTTCTCATCGAAATTCATCATGGTTGCCCGG
>JBLXCH010000158.1:0-6937 GCA_048265065.1 Motiliproteus sp.
TCCTTTTTTCTTCCAACTTGAGCCTGTTTTGGGCACTATGCTTGAGGCACCGACGGAGTACTGGTGTCAGGTTTTGATCGTCAATATAGAAAATCGTCAGCTGAGCATCGGAAGCCAGGCTGGGTGAATCCTCCCCCCAATCTTGATTCCTCTGTTTTTCATGACCCTGCCTGTACGGCAGGACCGTATTTCGGCACCGAAAGGGCGGTAGCGTGGTTTCAGGTGCTTTCGGTCGATCCGGCCGGACAAACGGCCTTGCGGGCCAGTATCTAGGTATGCGGCTAAATATGTACTAATATTTCTTTATGATCAAAAGGTTACGGATCGATGTGAAAATGTGGATATGAGGCTTGGTGATCATTTTGTCAGATTCAGTTCGATTGAACAGATGACCTGGAAGGCTGATGGTGCCTAGCTTTGAGCCCGTTTTTGACAAAAAATTCATAAGGAAATACTAGCCTAAGGCAAAGCGGCCTTCGAGGCTACGATATAAATGTTAGCGCACACAACAAAGGAGGCTCGTGCAAATGTCTGCTGGAGAGATAGCATCATTCATTAGCTTGGGATTGGCGGTAATATTTTGGGTGTTGTCTACTAAACAGGCAAATGATGCAAAGAAAACACTTGATGATATAAAGACAGAAATCATCACATGGCAGTCAGAACTAAACAAGGCGGCAATAAGCATAATCTCATCACGCCCAGAAGTGATTGCAAAAGAATCAGCAGCTGAAGAATCAAAGGCACTGAGTGAATTCTCAGCTCACTTAACAGAGCTGATTGAAAAAGCTTCTCTTAGTGAGGCGACAAGTAGTGAAGAAAAAGAGCACCAGTTAAAGGTATTGAGTCAGCTACTTGATCATCATAAGAACCTAATTCTTGGCAAACAACAACTTATGAATCAAGCAATCGCATTGCAAATGGGGCATCAGCCAACACAACAAAAAACTAGTGCGCAAGATTCGCCATCGGTGCAATAGCAATGATCACGCTAACAAAACCATAAACTCGGACCCTAAAAAAAGCGTCGTTCCTTCGTCTCTATGCTTTTTCGGTCCGGTTATGGCAAGCGTTATGCGTCATCTACCAATAGTTGGAGGGATATCAAATGACCGTGACTAGCGACATCTTGAATGGGTTGGGGCTCTGGATCACTAGAAAAGAGCGCAAGGAAGAAAAGGACGATGAAGCTGTGCAGAGTGTCCTAACGGCCGTAAATCAGACCAAAATTTATCTTGCAGCTCGCAATAGAGGCGAGCCCGTAGATCGTGATGCAGAATCGAAATTAGTAGAACTCTGGGGAAAGGCGTCGGTAAAGGTACGGCGCACGGACGCTGACTTAGCATACAGGTTACAAGAAAAAGCTGAGTACTGGGCCAACCCGGAGTATTGGTCAGGAGACGAAATTAGTCTGAATGGCATTCAGATCGACAGAATCGCCGATGAAGCTAAGGTTCTGCTCCAGAGCGCATAACAAGCGCATGTTGTTCGCCCCTGCGGGGCTGGGACTTTCGTTCCGCTGCGCTTCACTACGGCCCCAAATGCAGGCGTTATGCTGGTTGGGATGTGTCATGCTTTCAAAGGTTATAAGTGGTGGACAAACTGGCGCTGATCGGGCAGCGCTAGATGCGGCACTTGATTTGGGGTTTCCAATTGGCGGGAGCTGCCCTGTCGGCCGGATGGCTGAAGATGGGCCGATCAATGATGCGTACACTTTGACCGAAATCGGCGGTGGATATCGCCAGCGAACGAAGCAGAATGTTATCGATTCAGACGGCACGGCCATTTTTTACGAGTCTTATCTTCAAGGGGGAACGGAAGCAACCGTTCTTTTTTGTATTAGGCAAGGAAAGCCGAAAGCCGTACAAGCTAATTGATATTGCACTGGTTGAACCATCGCGCGCAGCAGAACTTCTTAGTGGGTTTGTTCGAGAATTTAACGTAAGTGTATTGAATGTCGCAGGTCCCAGATCCAGCAGTTGTCCTGAAATATACAGTTATGTAAGGCGGGCAGTGGGCCTCGTGATACAGCAATCAACATAACCAGGCCAGGCACGGCGACGGCCTTTTCGTTGCGGCTGCGCCTACACTACAATGCCGCGCATGCTGGCGGCGTTAGCTTATCGGGTAAATATTGGAGAATAAAGAAAAATGGAAATCTATAGCGTCTCTGACGTATTTAATGAGAGTGAAGTTCCAGTACTTACCTTTGTTGAACCCAAAGAATATAATGACATAGTCGGTTCGCTGTTTACCAGCGGAAAACATGTAACATTAAGTGGCCCGTCTGGTTGCGGTAAAACAACACTCGCAAAAAAATCGCTAGAAGAAGCAGGTTTCGGTCCTGGAAAAACCCATTGGATTTCTGGAAGAGATCACTCGCATACGCATGATATAAGACATATTTTTTGCCGAGAATTTTCTTGTGAAGAAGATGACGAAGAAATTCTCCTATGCCTGCAAGCATCTGGCATCGTTGTTCTTGATGACTTTCATCACCTTACCGAAACGGTCAGGAATGAGATTGGTTACAAACTGAAACGCTGGCACGAACAAGGTATTAGGTTTTTTGTAATAGGGATAGCTAGTTCAAGCAAAAAAATGCTTGATATTGATTCTGAGCTAGGAATTCGCAATGACGTTTATGAAATGAAACGTCAAGATGATGACTTTAGCGAAAAGGTTATTGAACTTGGAGAAAAGCATCTCAATATAATAATTTCTGATGTTTCTCGCGCCCAATTTGTTAAAGCTGCTGACGGTATTCCTTCAGCAATACAAGTTGTTTGTAGAGTTGCTTGCATTCGAAACAAGATATTTAAAACTCAAGACTCCTTACAAGAAATAGATTGTCAAGTAGATGATATAAAAGATGGTGTTTTAAGGATATATAGAGGAAAATATCACAATAAGCTAGTTGGTCTTTGCAAAGGAAAGCAACAAGCTAGATCGGTTCATAATACCTATTTTGATATAATAAAAATAATAGGGGTTATTGGGAAGGGGGAGGTTCACTTCCAAGAAATTCAACAAAGACTATTAGCGCCAATTGATGATACAAAAGAGAAAGCAAAGAAAACAACATCTTTTCACAATTGTCTTAAATACCTCCCCTCCGTTATTGAAGAGCGAGGGCTCGATGACGCGATATATGTTAATCGTGATTCAGAAAGTATCTCGATCGAAGACCCTTCTTTTGGTTTGTATTTAAGCCTCACCGATCTAGATGAAATTGGACAATCAATCAAATTAAGGCGCACAGGCTTCCCTTGGGATGTCGCGGTCTCATTTGCAGGAGAAGATCGAGATATTGTTGAGAGGGTTAAAGATATACTAAATGAGTCTGGATATACGGTTTTCTATGACTTCGATGTTCAGCACCAGCTTTGGGGTACGGATCTCAGGGTCAAGTTGGCAGATGTATATGCGAATGATGCTCAGTATATGGTCATATTTTTATCCAAACACTATCCCGAGAAGGATTGGACTAATTTCGAACTAGAGATTGGGAAAGAAGCAAGAGGAAAGCGGACTGAGACTTATTTGCTTCCCGTTATAATTGATTCGGTTCCTATCGTGGGCCTTTCTTCGAATGTTGGTCACATAGATCTTAGAAGGTGCTCGCCTGAAGATTTGGCGAATTCCTTGATCGAAAAAATAGAGCAAGGCTAACAAATCAATGCAGTCGACCGCTTTCGCGTCGGCTAATTGAAGCGTTATGCGTAAATGGAGAATAGAGTTTTGAGAAAAATAATCTTAAAGTAAAGCTAAAAGTATTTACTTCTGACCAACTTTTTTCTTGGTTGGCTTGGATATTTTCGATTGCAACTGGGGCCGTTGTAGTTGTATTCGTGTTCTATTTTATGAGCTTTTCGGGTTCGTTAAGAAATGATCACGAGCGTTGGGGAACTTTCGGTGATTTCATGGGTGGGACGTTGAACCCAATACTTAGTTTCTTTGCCCTAATTGCAGTACTACTTACAATTATTCTTCAAAGTAAAGAGTTAGAGGCAACAAGAGAAGAACTGAAGCGTTCAGCAACGGCTCAAGAGAAATCTGAGATCAGCCTCAAGAATCAATCTGACATACTAAGTAGACAACAATTTGAGCAAACATTTTTCTCATTTTTGCAGCAACACAATGCTGCTCTTGAGAAAATTTCAGCAGTTTCTGGTAATAGGGAAAAAGGTTTATCAGATCTCGATATCGTAAGAGAATCTATTTTCGGCGCGGCTTCAATAGAAGAGGCAAAGGCAAAGCTAGAAGAAAATAATGGGCTTAGTGGCCATTACTTTAGAATTCTGTATCAACTTCTTAAGTTCATAGCTACAAATATCCCGAACGGTGAAATTGGCGCTAGTTTCGATAAGGACAATATAGTCAAATCGAACATGGTTGAGAACGAGAAGATGTATAGTAATATGGTCCGGTCTTTTCTGAGCTATGATGTCTCGGAAGTATTAGCGATTAACTGCTATTGCGACGGGGAAAGTAGCACGTACTAGCGCTACAAACATCTCCTTGAGCGCTATGAATTTCTAGAGCATATGCCTTTTGAAATTGCTAAAAAGAAGAATGAGCTCCTACTATGGACAAGAGGCTATTACCGTACTGCATTTGGCGATTCTGGATTTGTTAAATCAATTGGTGACAGCGCATAATAAAGCGCTTTTAGCGAAAAACTTGCGCTTCGCTTCGGCTTTCCCCAGAGCGCGGCGTTAACTATCCGAGTTACCCAGCATGTTTTAATTAAAGAAGAAGTAATAGATGAAAGTATTTTTAGACACAAATGTTTTTTACAAAAATTGGTTTGTTGATAATGCTAGCTTTAAATTGCTGTTTCACTACTTGAATAATGAGCAACTCGACCTATTATTGTCAAATTTAGTCGTTCAGGAAGTTAATAATATACGTGAAAGAGAGCTCTCAGAGAGTACAAAAGAGATAAAAAGGCTTGTTAATAAAGCAAATAAACTCAATGTTAAAGACTTGAATTTTTCTATCGAAGAGTTGGGTATAGCAGGGTATGATATTCAGTCAGTACTAGTTTCTAGAGTTAATTCTATTGAGGAGATTACATACGATGATGTTCCTCATAGAGAGGTTGTTATTAGAGCATTAAGCTTAGTTAAACCATTTTCTGTAAAGGAAAAAGGGTATCGTGATACTTTAATTTGGCTTTCATTTTTGAGGTATTTAAAAGATCAAAACATGGAAGGTGAAGTGGCGTTCATTACAAATAACAAGCATGATTTTTTTGAGGTTAATAATAATTCGTTATCTTTTAATGAAGCCTTGAAGAAAGATATTGATAAAATGGGGATATTGGCGAGTATTAAACCATACTTAAATGTTTTTGATTTTGTAAAAGATAATGTAGACAAAATAGAACATTCTTTTGACCGAGAAGAGATACTTGATGACTTGGAAGGTTTTCTAATCGATGGAACCGAAAACTACCTGGCGAATATGAAAAATTGCGACATTGATGACCTGTTAGGTACTCGAGTCTTTGCTGAAAAGCTCACAGATGTAATCGAAATTGAGTCTAATATTTTTGATGGTCTAGAAAATCCTATAGTCCACTATGTAAGTAAGCTTTCTGATGCAAGCGTTTACATTAGCTGTTTCTATGAAATGCATGGAGTTGATTTCATTGTAACCATTGGTTTAATTGAGTTTAAACAACACATCGCCGAAATAGAATCTATTAAGTCTGTTTATAATATTGAAATTGATGGTGATCTTGTGAAACTGTCATTACTCTTTCGCTTATATGTTGATTCAAGTTTTGAATACGACACTACTGCTAAGTTAGCTACTAATTTAACCATTGAATTAATAACAGCTAAGAGCTAGCAAAGCACTATTGTTGGTATGTACTGTAAAAAGTAAAAAATTAATAGATCACGGGTAGTTAGATAGGGGCACGGGGTCAAGTCTTGCCTTTTGCTCCTTCAGTTAAAACCTCATTACTACGCCGATTTTATTCAATAACCCTCCCTCGCTCCCTTAATTAACTCCCTACGGTGCGGTTTTTTAATCACTCGCACGGCATCCATTACGCGTTGCCGTGTAGTATTTAATACCTCCGCTACAAAAAAAACCGCAGCGATTACGCCGCTGCGGTGTTCTAGTGTCTTTCTTTCCCCTTTTTCCTTTCTTTCTATAAACCCAGGCTAGCCGGCCTTGCCCGGCTTCAGCGCATTTTCCGTAAGGCGAAGCGGGTGCCCTGTACGCAATCATGCTGATGCCGAACGGGGCCCCCTCGCGCTGACTTGCGTGTGCGCCTGCGTTTTTGCGGTGATTTGCCTGTTCCGGGGGAGCGGGCGGGGCGAGTTGCTGCAGCGCTTGATATAGCCAATGCCGCGTATCGGCACCTTCTGCATAGGCTACGGTCTATGCTGGGAGCGGGTTCAGGGCGATTAGTCGCGGAGGGCACGGGGTCAAGTCTTGCCTTTTGCTCCTTCAGTTAAAACCTCATCACTACGCAGATTTTATTCAATGACCCTTCAGCGCTCCCCTAATTAATCTCCCTGCGGCGCGGTTTCTTTAATCACTCGCACGGCATCCATCACGCGTTACCACGTCGTACTCATTACCTCCGCTACAAAAAACCGCAGCGATTACGCCGCTGCGGTTTTCTCCTGTCTTCCCCGTTATCTTTTCTCCCTGTAAACCCAGCCTAGCCAACCTTACCCGGGTTCAGCGCATCTTCTGTAAGGCGAAGCGGGTGCCCTGTACGCAATCATGCCGATGCCGAATGGGGCCACCTCGCGCTGACTTGCGTCTGCGCCTGGGTATTAGCGTTGATCTGCCTGTTCAGGGGCGGGCGGGGCGAGTTGCTGCAGCAGCGCCTGCACCAGGGCATTGTCGCGATTCTCCGGCGAGCAGACCCAGGAGAATTGCCGGGTCAGGTTCAGCGGTGTGTCCAGTA
>JBLXCH010000159.1:0-6888 GCA_048265065.1 Motiliproteus sp.
CGCCGCGCCAGGTCTCGGGCCACTTGAACGTGCCTTGATGCAAGCGTCTCGCTGCCAGCCAGACACCGAGGCCGTCGATGTTGAATGGCCGGGGCTTGTCCCGATTGTCGACCTCGAACTCCGTCATGGTTTCCATGCTGACGTCCTGTGCAGCGCTGTTTGTTGGCAACAACGGTACGTGGGTTTGGTGGGCCAATCCAGACAAGGTCACAAGCGAGCGCAGCGCAACATTGAGCCGATCGCGTTCAGATTGAGACACAGCGGGGCCTGCCTGGGTATCTTCTGCGCGTTTGCACCAGGCTCTCAGGGTCTCGGGCGTACAGCCAATCTTGTTAGTGATCAAGCAGATCGCGGCCCACCGGGAAAGGTATTCGCCTTGTTGTTCAAACACTAAGCGCACGGCCCGCTCGCGGACTTCCGGGGAATACTTCTTTGTCGAGTTCATGACGCCATCCTCTCAAGGTTTGGAGTCTCCGGTAAAGCCGGGGAGGTTCAACTTGCAATCTGTTGGGACTGATTTAAGACTTGTGATAATAATTTTTCAAGACAACTTGAAATATTTAAATATAAAACAAGCCATTTCTTGCTAGTTAATACGTATTTAATTTAAATTAAATACGATAAAAATCGGAATAATTAAGTAAGCGATAATTAAAATAAAACCCATATACTTACACTCTGAAGATTTTTATGTAGATAAACAAGCCAAAAATTAACAAATTGACAATATAATATATTAAAACAAACACTTTGAAATTAATTCATTATCTACCAACTCACAAATTGACTACGACAACTGCATCATCATACTAGTAGATGTATTTTCATTTAGCCGGAGACGACAGCCATTGAGTTGCTCGCCACTATGGAGCTTATCATGTCACGATTCGCCAAAAATCATGTCCTATGTGACGATCTTATCCCACGACAACAAACGACACAAAGGGCCTTTAGGGTGGCGACTAATTTCTACCTGCAGTGGATGACGAAACATAGTAACGCTAGGTCTGAATTTCACTCCTACGCGGAGTATCTACACGCAGGCTTACTTGAGGGCGATCCGACTGTAATCGCCTTTGTCCCGCAACCATTCAGTATGCGCGTTGGTAAACGAAGATACCAGCCAGATGTCTACGTAGCTCACCAAGACAGGCGACGAGTTTTGGAATTGAGACCTAACGGGAAGATGGATGAGCGTATCGCATTACCTCTAACTGATTTTTTCAGCAATAACGGAATGACCTTTGAGCTTATTAGTAATGAGTCAGTCTATGAGCGCCAGGTCGAGGCTGAAAACTGGTTGGCGATCGTACGCATTCTGTATACGGGCCGTAACTTCCCCACTACCGACTTCGAAGAACAGGAGATCCTGAATTTGGTTTGGCAACGAGGCGGAGGCTGTGCACTTGGCGATATCGTTGACACAGGTGATCGAGAAACTAGCTATAACAGCGAGCTTACGCTGTTCCGATTGCTGCATGAGGGTTGTTTAAGAGCCAATTTAGACGTGCAACCTCTGAGTCTCGACACAGAGTTAAGGTTGTGTGGTTAAGCTGGCGACAACGATTGGAACGGGAGCCACGCCTATGGGATTATAGTAACTGGCCTCTACCCTATACAAATGCGCTCTCAAAAGGTGCGCGACAAGGCTTTTTACGCAACCAGTTGATCGTCGCTAGCGTGCTGAAACACGAGCCACTGACGCATGTAGCGAAGCGCTTTCAACTAACTACCGGTCGGATCAGCCAGATCATGACACGCTGTCTGGCAGGCGAGGAAAGCGAATCGCCGGCTCTTAATAATGGTCTCCTCCTCTATAAAAACCTGGTGCCCAAGCGGCGGCACAGCCCACTCCCCCAATTGGGGAGTACTAATCATGCTCCCCATGCGTTTGGGCACCTGTTAGAGATCGTACCTGGCCTCAAAAGTGGACTCGACGACATGCTAGTGGCTGCATTGAGGCAATCAAACTACGCAGAGCGCGTTTCAGCACATGCTTTTCATGGCAGATTCAAACTGCTTTTGTCAGATGCCCACTGGCCGTATGATCGCTATCCGTATACGTACATGTCCGTGGCCTATGAGTCTCTCCGCAAGTACCTCCACAGGCGTCAACTAGAGCTGGTACGTGAACACCGTCGTAAAAATTTGTCCAGCAATCCCCTCCCACGATTGCAGCAAACGTCGCTAGCGCCTCTCGATGTGATTGAGATCGACGAACACATATTGGATCTCCATACAGCTCTAGCATTCAGGATTAATGACGAAGAAATTGTCTATCTACGACTGGCTCGCGGTTGCGTACTGGTCGCTCGGGACGTAGGCAGCACCAGTTATTTGGGTTACCACCTAGCAGCCACACAGCACCCAACCCAGGACGATTTACTAGCTCTGTTGGAAAACTGCATCACTCCTTGGCGGCCACGTGAGCTCACGACCCCAGGGTTTGCGTACATACCTGGGGGTGGCTTTCCATCTGGACTACCAGGAGGGTTTCCTATTTCTTTTGGATTGGTACGGCTGGACAATGCATGGATGCATTCAGCTAACAGCGTTGTGACCTTCCTATGTGATACCTGTGGGGCAGGAATAAATTTCGGCCGGCCCGAGCAGCCTAATGCCCGCTGGATGGTTGAGAGTGCATTTAGATACATAGAGGATCATGTGGGTCACCGGTTTGACTCCACGACTGGCTCGCACCCAATGGACCCGATTCGTGAGCCCCGGAAAAACCGGAAGCACGCTCCACTCCTATATTGGCACTCCTTGGATGAGGCGCTTAGCGTGGTGATGGCGGATTACAATCGCAGCCCATGTGAGAGTTTGCATAACCGCTCCCCACTTGAGGTATTCAGTGACGCCATTGAACATCAGTTTATCCGTTATATCCCGTCACAACAGTATAAAACGTGGCAACCATTTTTGAGTGAATTTCCTGTTTTTGTTCGTGAAAACGCTAAGGACAAAAGTGTTCATATTAATTTTGCCTACTCGAAATACACAGGATCATGTCTCTACAGCGCACGAATACGCGAGCCACAAATTTGTATAAGGGTAGATCGTCGTGATCTTCGTGTGCTCGAAGCATACACGCTTTCGGGAGAGCATCTAGGGGAGCTTCGTGCGCCATCCACATGGCAGAGATATCCATTTAGCATGGCCACCAGAAAGGCTATTAAAAAGCTATCTCTAATGGACAAACGATTTAAAATCGAACCAGTGGAAACTTATTTTAAAGACAACTGTAAAAATAAAGGCACAGAGAAAGGGGCACTAAAGTTGATGCAAATATTTCAGGAGATAACACGCGGCAGCGACAAACCATATCTTACTTTAGATCAACCGAATGACGCGCCGACCTCTGAAGTCTCACGTGCCAAACGAGAGCAGTCAACACCGGTATCTTGGTCTCCAAATGTTGCCAAATATAAAGATGATGACAGTATATGATTAGTCATACCGTCCCTCCGAAACCGGGCTTTTATGAACATCCCGTATTCACTTCAAACCGGCTTCGTATTAATACACCGGCTATAGAGCAGTTACGTCAAGACATCAATGGCTGGATTTGGAGAGGGGTTACTGGGGCAGTAGTATTAGGTCCTGCTCGAGCCGGGAAAACTACTGCTATCGACTGGCTAACGCAATGTATAGTTACGCGAGGCGGCGATCAAGTACCAGTTTTGCGCGTATCTATTCCCCGCCGAGACATCTCGACTATTATGAGCGTGTTTCGGCATCTTTGCTGGGATGCTGGTCTGGAGGTTGGAAATAGGGATAGGGCTGATCATCTAGCGGACCGAGTTAGCTTTTTTATTGCAGACCAAGCTGCTAAGGCGGGCGTAAGTCAAGCAGTTTTGATCGTTGACGAAATGCAGCGCTTACGAGCAAGACAGTTTGATGCATTTGCCGAAATTTATGACAAACTGCGAACTTTAGATATTTATCTAATGGTAGTTTTCGTTGGCAATGACCAGGAAAGCAGTACGCTACTGGAACAGGTAAATTCGCCAGAATACGCCCATATCTATGGGAGATTTTTTACTCAAAGACGAACATTTAAAGGGTTGACTTCAGAAGCCGACGTAAGATATTGCCTATCACAATATGATCGATTGCATTATCCTGATGATGGACCAACATATACTGAATATTTTGTCCCGAAATCATTTTCTAAAGGTTGGCGGCTAACATCCTTAAGTCCTGTACTTTGGAAAGGTTTTAAAATCCAAAAACGTAAATTGGGCCTAACATCTTGGGGAATGCAGTACTTCGTAACGACAGTCAATATACTATTATGTGACTATTTAGAAAAAAATGGAGTCGAAAACTGCAATGAAGATACAATTTTCGACTGCATTGAACTATCAGGATTGACATCCTCAGTTGTGAGATTGATGCATTGACATACATAATGACAGGGCGCGTTTTTTCTCGTCCATTTGAAAGCCCATATAATCAGTATCGACGCTATTTGATAGCGAATCCTGGACTTACACAACAAAGACGTGACGCGGCACTGAAATTAGCTTTCCCAAACCTGCGCACTCGCATAGAGCGGGTTTTAGCATTAGAGCCTAGGAACACGTCTTGGCCTCAATTACGCACTCAGCATTCGGGGTACCAAAGACAGTGTCCATACTGCGCAAGAGAAATATTTCATACAACCTTCTATAATTACAAATGGCTCACTTTATGCCCAATACACAATAGTCAGTTCAGCCATCGTTGCCCCGAATGCGGGGAAGTTTGGCCAAGTCTACGCGAACTTTCTGCGCGACTATGTCATTGTTGTGGTTGCCCGCCCTTAAGCAAAATCCAACGGTGTAGTACTATTTCCTCAGGAGATACCTATTGGGGTTTCAATGACATCAACAAGCTCTTTTATAAAAGACCATATATTGCTGTATTTGACGATTGCCTTAGCTATAGTCATACCTATCCGCCCTCAGAAACAAAATTTATTTTTCCTTCATTGCAAAGTCGAGCATTATCAGAGACTGATATAACCAATCTCACCTCCCGCCACGTTCATATTGAGCCGGTTCATTCTAAAATATCCGAACCGTTGATAGCAAAAGAACATAATTCGCGAAAAGTAGAATATAATTACGAATACGCTAAGCACGGCTATCTACCTTATTCTGTTAGGCTGGATGAAGAATTTAACGTTATGGAGTATATTGTTTCTTGGATCAATAAAAGCATGCCAAGCAATCATGTCATAACGATATCAAATTGGTTCAATTATAGCGTTCATCAACTATTTGAAAAATCATGTCCATGTGTATTCTGCATGGCACTCAGCATATGGTTTTTCCATATATTCACCAAAAATGAGAGAGTACATTATCAATACGGTGTAAAGGATTGGATGTTTTTTGAAGGGCTATATTTTGATGACTTTTTTGTTTTAGGAAATAGAATTCATGCGGAAGAGTTAAATTTAAATCATATTGAGAACAACCAAAAAGATCAGATTGTGTTCTATCTTGGTAGTAACATGGAAAAATGGATCTACAGACGTAGCCTAGAAATATTTTATAAACGATTGTTCTGTTTTATCCAGAATATAGTAGTGCGAGCTTGTTCATTACATCACAAAGCTAAACCAAGCTTATATGATTTCGAAGATATTCAATCATCGTATGAAGGTTTGGAATTTAATCTTACAAGACAAGCAAATAGGTTTATTGCGCTTTATCAATATGAGCATCCTATAGATACCGTTTCGGTACATAAAGAACTAATTGGATACAATTCATTACACAGTACAAAATCATGGAATAAATCATGGCCTATTGAATTGTTCAGTTTTAATAAATACTTATTTATCAGGGAAGAGATAAAGCGAGCATCAGAAAGAACCTGATGACTTAATGACAATTCTATTGTTATAGTCTACGAGTCGCCCCCACATTAAATAAAATATTTATGAGATAAGCCCTAAAAATGCTATTAGTTGCTACCTGAGTGCTACATAATATCAAATCACATCTTAGCTTTCTTTATACCGTCTACTTTATTTTGATACCGACGTATTCTCCAACTACCTCCTCCACTATTCTTGAGACGAAGTAGCTTCTCGATCAAAATTTTTGTTATTAAAGTTTCTCTGACGCTCTTTAACTTCCTGGAGATGGTTATGGCACTCTTACTCTTAAGGTGCCAGCTACGTTTTTACCGTACACTTCGACGGAATGCTGATGCTCATGTTAAATGTTATCCCGCATCAGATAGCCTTCAACGATCTGTATTCCCTTGCGTCTTGGTGGTTCATGGAAGGTCTCTCTCAAGCACTGGCTCAACTTTTCATAAATCAGATTTCATCTTTTTGTGATGTACACATGATACCTACAATTGCATCTGATATTCGCCAACCTTTTATAGTATCGCATCAGGTTGTCTTCATTTTTTTTGGTTCAAAAAATGAAAGGATATTGGCCGTTTCCATGACAAAAAATCGTAAGAATAACCCATTCACAGCCAGGACTGTACCTCAGCTTAACTAAGATAAATTTCAGGTTTTATATGAAGCATATTAATGCTAAATTATTCAACGCAACAATCATAGAACTTACGTTAAATATCCTGCATCTTTATTCACATAAGAATTTGCACAAAATGATATACAATCATGCTTGAGACGGCGCCTGTCATTCTTCCGGAGAAGCGTTTCTCCGGATAATGCAATAGGTATAGGCTTTATACTTTTCCCAAAAAGCTCGACGTATACTTTAGCACTTGTTGTGGATATTTAAGCTTATGCTTATTTATAACACGTATCTAACGTAATCTTTAGTACATGTCGTGGAATGGCTTTTGTAAGTCATTGAAATATGCTCAACGAATTTTAATACTTGTTGTGGTCGTTCAATATGAACGATA
>JBLXCH010000160.1:0-6801 GCA_048265065.1 Motiliproteus sp.
GGGTGTGCCAGTTTAAGCGTTGATTTAAGCTGCTGCTAGGCGTGGTTTGGCTGATATTGCTGCCTAACCCCGCTAGCGATTTGTACCTAAAACGCACCTGTTATCAGGTGCGTCTTTTTGTGGAGGTTTCAGTGATGCTATTACGTAGTTTGTTGTTCGTTCCTGGTAATCGTCCCACTATGTTAGAAAAAGCGTTGGGTTTTGCTCCCGATGCCTTCGTACCTGACATGGAAGACTCTATTCCCGAGGGGGAAAAAGAGAACGCTAGGGAAACAGTTAAGGCTCACTTAGCACAACTTGCAAAGACTGGTATTCCGGTTATCCCGCGTGTAAACGCTCTAGAAACGGGGTTGGCGGAGGCTGACCTGACAGCGGTAGTTGGCCCGCATATCGCTGGTATTTCCATTGGCAAAATATATACACCGGCTGACATTGATCAGCTCGATGAAATTATCTCGGTATTAGAAGAGCGCAGCGGTATCCCCCTGGGTTCGATTAAACTAATCCCTTGGATTGAGACCGCAAAATCTATTGTGCACTGCTATGATATTTGTGCGGCTAGCCCGCGGATTGTTGCAGTTGCTTTTGGTGCGGAAGATTTTACCCATGATATGGGCATAGAACGGACTCAAGATCAGCGCAATGTTGAATTTGCTCGTAATCAAATGGTTGTCGCAGCACGAGCTGCCGGTGTTTTGGCTCTGGATGTGCCGTTCTTTTCATTTAAAGATCAGTTTGCATTAGGGCAGGATGCGCAAGCCGCTAAACAGCTTGGCTTCAAGGGTAAATTTGCCATCCACCCTGCACAAATTGATACGATTACTGAAACCTTTATGCCATCTGAGCGCGAAATCGAACATGCGCAACGTATTGTTGTCGCTTATGAAGACGCAGAGCGTCAAGGGCGAGGTTCTACATCATTAGATGGTGAAGTTGTTGATGTTCCTGTGGTAAAAAGAGCATATGCATTATTAGCAGCATTAGAGTCATAGTCTGCTTTAAGTTTTGTGCTGAATAACAATAACGTGTATTCAGAGACCAAAAGTCATTTAAGTATCTTAGGTTTTTATCCAGGCCAAGTAATACTTAGCCCTTAAAAGGAGTCAATATGCAGTCCGGAAATGATGCTCAACTTGCTACCCAAACAGTTGAAGATTTAACCGGTGTTGATAGCCAAACACTAAGAGAGCGAGTTCGTGTTATTGGCTCATTACTTGGAGAAGTGCTCCAAGACCAAGAAGAAAAAGTGGTTTACGATACGGTTGAGAAACTACGAAAAGGCTTCTTAGAGCTCCATAAAACCAGTGATGAGTTGCTGCAAAAAGAGTTGATTGATCTTATTAATCAACAAACGCCAGATACATTAGCTCACGTTGTTCGTGCGTTTAACATGTACTTTAGCTTGTTGAACTTGATCGAAGAGGGCTTTAGTCATCAATCTCGTCGCCAGTTAGTCAGTGATGATAAGGCTTTTTGGTATGGATCCTTTTTAGAAACGATCACAGATTGGGAACGCCGAGGGCTAACCAGTGAACAACTGCAACAGTTGTTGAATAAGCTGGATTATGTTCCTGTCTTTACTGCGCACCCCACTGAAGCCAAAAAGCGTTCAGTACTTGAAGCTTTACGCCGTATTTTTGTTAATAACGATGCATTAAATAATGATCGCTTGAGTGATTTTCAGCGTAAAGAAATCATTGATAATCTACGTGCACAAATCCAAATTCTTTGGAAGACTGACGAAGTTCGTGATGAAAAGCCAACCGTTATTGATGAAGTGAATAATGGTTTGTACTACTTTCGTGAATCTATTTTCCCTGCTGTTCCAAAAATCTACCGAAATCTAGAGCGCGGTATTCGTAAAATTTACGAAGAAGACAGTTCCGCGCGCCGTATCCAGGTGCCGAGTTTTATTCGTTACGGCAGCTGGATAGGTGGAGACCGTGATGGTAACCCGAATGTCACCCCAGACATTACTCGTAAAGCATTGCGACTTCAGCATCGAGAAATTATTCAGGAGTACATTCGTCAGGTGGATAGCCTGTCGCATATCCTCACGCATTCCAGTCGCCTTATTAATCCTACGGAAGCGTTTGAAGATAGTATGGCGCGTGACCGTTTAGTCGCTCGTCGTGCATTTCAGACAAACCCTAATCAATTTATGGGTGAACCTTATCGCCGTAAATTAGGGATCATGAAATTCCGCTTACAAAGCAATTTGAACCGTGTAGAAGAGCGACTTGCAGGTTACTTAAATGGCCATGTTGGTGATGCTTACGCTGATGAGGCTGCTTTCTTAAGTGACCTTGAGATCATTCGTGAATCTTTACGATCTCACGGTGATGGCAATATCGCCAGCGGCACTTTGAAGGATTTGATTCGTTTGGTGGAGACCTTTGGTTTCTTTCTTGCTGCCATCGATTTACGTCAAGAATCGACACGTCATGAATTAGCCGTTGCTGAGGTATTGGCACAGGTTGGCGTTGAAGCTGACTATCAAAACCTCAATGAACTAGACCGTCAGAAGTTGCTAGAGCGTTTGATTAGTGCAGATAAACCTTTAGCGCTGAGGGAGCAAGAGCTTACTGACCTTACGCGTGATGTGGTGGATGTGTTCTTCTTAATAAGCGAAATGCGCGAAGAAATTAGTCCTTATGCCTTTGGTCAATATGTCATATCAATGGCGAAGTCTGCTAGTGATGTATTAGAAGTGTTGTTCCTAGCTTCACTTGCTGGTTTAGTCAGTAAAAATGATCAAGGTCAGTGGGGCAGTTTACTTAATGTGGCACCACTTTTTGAAACCATTGAAGACCTTGACGTGTCTGAAGACGTCATGAATCAACTTTTCTCTAACCCTATGTATCGAGAGATTTTAACTTCTGCCAGCAATAAGCAAGAAGTTATGCTGGGTTATTCTGACTCCTGTAAAGATGGCGGTATTATCAGCTCATCTTGGATGCTCTATGAAGCTCAACAAGGATTGGTTTCTGTGGCACAGAAGAATGGTATAGAGATGTCGTTCTTCCATGGCCGTGGCGGTACAGTGAGCCGTGGCGGTGGTCCTACCCATGAAGCTATTCTCGCACAGCCGCCATCAACCGTTTCTGGGCGGATTCGTATTACCGAGCAAGGTGAAGTTTTGTCCTTCAAATACAGCAATCTGGAAACAGCGGTAAACGAAGTGACGTTGGGTATTACAGGCTTAATGAAAGCTACATACCACACCCTTTATTCACCGATTGAATATCCTCAAAGCTTTACCAGTGCAATGGAGGTTATTAGTCAGTCAGGTGACCAAGCTTTTCGTCAGCTCACAGATCATACGCCAGGTTTTATGGACTTCTTCTATGAAGTGACGCCAGTGAATGAAATTGGGTTGTTAAACATAGGTTCCCGTCCTTCACATCGTAAGAAAACGGATCGCTCTAAATCATCGGTTCGTGCCATTCCTTGGGTCTTTGGTTGGGCGCAGTCTCGTTACAACTTGCCTGCTTGGTATGGTGTTGGTAATGCCTTATCAGGTTGGTTGAAAGATAACGACGATCAGCTTGAGCTGCTGCAGCAAATGTACAAAGAGTGGCCTTATTTCCGTATGTTGCTCACAGGCTGTCAGAATGTGGTGGCTAAATCTAACCTAGCAATTGCCAAGCAGTATGCTGCACTTTGCGTCGATCAGTCGGCATCAGAGCATATTCATAAAACGATTATTGACGAGTGGGAACTAACAGAAGAACAAGTGTTGGCTGCGGCTAACATTAAATATTGCTTAGAAGAAACGCCGGCAGTGGCTAAATCAATGGAGCGCAGAGAAGCTTACTTGATGCCGATTAATTATATTCAAGTGAGTTTATTGCAGCGTTACCGTGAAGATATGCCACAAGCGGAAAAAGAAGAACGAACGAGTGATTGGCTTAACCCTTTATTGCGCTCAATTAATGCGTTAGCCGCAGGAAGACGAAATACAGGTTGATCCTTTCGCGAGTTTGAACGAAGCTTATAGAAACACGTTTTTTTCATGGTGCACCAAGGAGAAGACTTTGACAGCGATTGATTTACATAATGCCAGTTGTACTGCGTACGAAGGTGATGAGCCTTGTTTGTCTCACGATGATGCAGAGGAGTTAGTTACACAGCTTGATTCAGGGTGGCAGCTTGCGGTGGATAATAAGTCCATTAGTTGCCTTTTTCGTTTTCGTGATTTTCATGACACGATGAACTTTGTTGATAAAGTTGCAGCAATGGTCCACAAGCAGGATCATCATCCTTATATGGAAATTAGTTATAACCGTTGCTTGATTCGTTATACAACGCACACGCTCAATGCGTTGTCGCTCAATGATTTTATTTGTGCGGCAAGAATTGATGAAATAACTAAAGCTTCATAATAAATGATAAAGCGCCTTATGCCGTTGGTCTAAGGCGCTTTCATTCCTCATCTATTTTATTAGCTCTAAGTGAAATGCTTCGGCATGGCTTTGTAAGATATTTAATTGCTTAGCGACTTCTTGATTGAACCTGAGCACTCGCTCATCAAAGCCGTAACCTCGTAGATTTAAATTTCTGGCTTGTTGTGACTCGTGGCAACGCAACAGCTTAGCTTTCCATTCGGCCTCTTCAGAACCAAACTCGAGATAGAGATGTGTGCTGAAATTGAGTGTTTTGGCGTCTTTGTTACATAGCAATAAAACTGGCTGTGATGAGGCCTGAGCGATTCTTTTTGCCATTGAGTATGTGCGTTGATGGGCTGTGTTAGTGTCGCTGCCGTAGGGTAAACACCAGATTGAAGGAGCTTTTGTGACTAAATGCTGCTTGAGTTTGTCATAGTTTGACTCGCTGTCATCAAGCTCACCGTCTTCCGCTTCTATCAACCTGAGGAAGCTGATGTTGTTATCCTGTAAGCCAAAAAGTCGCGCGCTGGCTAATTGTTCGAGTTCGCGAATGCGCGCCTTTTCCTCCCAGTCATCAGTTCCAAGAAATTGGTCTTGTACGCCTTTACTCCCACCGCTTAAAACGAAGAGGTTGATCCTATAACTGTGTTGTTTGAAGTAATGCAGGGTAAGCGCTATTGCATCAAAATCATCAGGATGGGGCGCCACAACATTAATAATTATTGGATTGGTTTGTGCATTTGGCCAAGTTAATGCTTTTAGATTAACGGGCTCTTGTTTGATGGCTGAAATCACCTGTTGAAATGGCATGTTGCGTACTCTTATTTATTACTGTTCAATAAAATCATAGCGTTGTTTTGGTATTAAAACCTATGGCATTAAAAACTGCTTTAATTAGTCATCCTGTTTTTCAGCAGCATGAAATGACACCTGGTCACCCTGAATCTCCTCAGCGCCTAATGCTGATTAGTGAGCATCTGGCAAAAGACACTGTCATGAAAAATCTTGCGCTTTACACTGCGCCATTGGCAATGCGTGAGCAGATTTTACGTGTTCATGATGAGGCTTATATCGATAAAATTGAAGCCGCATCACCACGAACTGGGCTGAAAACGCTTAATGCGGATACATCAATGAACCCATTCACTTTAGAAGCGACAACTCGGGCAGCTGGTGCGGCTTGTATGGCTGCAAAGTTGGTTTATGACGGTGAGGTGAATCATGCGTTTTGTGCAGTCAGGCCTTGTGGTCATCATGCTACTCGCAAACGCTCTATGGGTTTTTGTATCTACAATGGCATTGCCGTTGGTGCTGCCTATGCTTTAAATGAGCTGGGGCTTAACCGTGTCGCGGTGCTCGATTTTGACGTTCATCACGGTAATGGTACGGAAGATATTTTTCATGATGACCCTCGTGTGTTGTTTGCTTCAAGCTTTCAGCATCCTTTTTATCCGAATACAAATCCAGAATCCGATCGTCCACATATTATTAAATCGCCACTCAAAGGCGGGAAGGACGGTAAGGCGTTCCGCGGTGTTGTTGAGGATCAGTGGTTGCCAAAACTGCACGACTTTAAACCGCAGATGATTTTTCTTTCAGCGGGTTTTGATGCCCATAAGAATGACCCATTGGCGCACCTGCGATGGGATGAGGACGATTATGTATGGTTCACTGAGCAGGTTGTTACGCTGGCGAATACGTATTGCCCAGGGAGGGTTGTGTCGTACCTGGAGGGAGGTTATCACCTCCAGGCTCTAGCTGAGTCTGTGGTTGCCCATATTAACGTCTTGGCAGCAGATAGTTAGCTTTTCGCTTTTAGTTCAGCTTTGAGTGCAGATAGTTCTTTTTTTACTTTGCGATTGGCATTGAACTGCTCGGTTTCATCACGAACTATCGCTGCAATCCCGGTAACGCTGCCTTTATCATCTTTTAACAGTGCGACAGAAAATGCGATGGAAATTCGCTCTCCAGCTTTGTTGATAGCAGGTACTCGCAGGATGCTGGTGCCGTAACGAGTCTCACCACTTTTCATCGTCACATCGTAACCATCCCAATGCGGCTTTTGCTGGTTTTCAGGGATAATAATATCTAGTGACTCGCCCATGGCATCTGCTTCTGTAAAACCAAATATGCGAGTTGCTGCTGCGTTCCAGTAAATTATATTTCCGTTAGGGTCTGAAATAATAATGCCTTCGCCAGCGGAGTTGACGAGTTGTTCGAAATCTATAGTAGCCAAAGTAGTCAACCTATCTTGTATGAATTTTTACTAGTGTAAATCGTCGGTAAAGTTCTGTCGATGTGGAGCTCGGGATTAACGAGTTATCGAATTGCAGACAAAAAAAAGCAGCGCTAGGCGCTGCTTTTTTGATAGAGCGGAAGTTTAAGAAATCTTAAACAGCGCCTTTCTCGTGCA
>JBLXCH010000161.1:0-6766 GCA_048265065.1 Motiliproteus sp.
ACCACTTACGGATTGGCCGCTAGAGGATCTTTGCTGAATTTTTAACTTCAGGAGAGACCTATGCGCCTATCCAGGCCTTCATTTAGCCAGTCCCTGGCCGCCACCGGCCTCGCCGTAGCCCTCAGCTGCACCGCCCTGCCCGCCATTGCGGCCGGTGGCCATGACCACGGTCAAGCTACTACACCCGTCCAAGCTGAACAGGCACGCCAGCAAGCCGCCGACCATACCCAGGCCCTGGTGGCACTGCAGAAGCGCTGGGAAAAAGCCCAGGGCGCCGAGAAGTCGCGCGCATTGCAGCAGATGATCGCAAAGGCCGAAGAACGCCGCACCTTCCTGCTTGAACTGATGGAATCCAACCCGGCCGAAGTCCTGCGTGTGGCCATTCCGGAAGACAAGCAGGCAGGAATGCCGGTCGAAGTGGTCGAGAAGCTAGAGCAGAAGTTGGAATTGGAAGGCGAGCTGGAAGTTGTTTACGAAGACCGGGAGGATGGCAGCCACAAACTGCACCAGGGGTTACGCACCGCCTTCGGCGAGCGTTTTTCGCTGCACCTGGAAGACCAGACGAACGAATACAGCCATGGTACCCCGGTACGCGTCAATGGCGTACTGTTTTCCACTTATATCAGCGAATCCGGTGAAGACGGCGCTATCGTCGTATCCAGCAACCCGGAGGATATTCTGACACTGGCAGCCGATGGCGGCTTTACCGGTGGCAGCAACGGTGGCACCGCCGCCATCGCCGATACGTTTGGCGAGCAAAAAACTCTGGTTATGCTGGTAAACTTTCAGGATGACACCAGCCAGCCATGGACATCTACCAGCGTCAAAAATACCCTCGCTACAGCCGACGAATTTATTCGCGAAAACTCATATAACCAGACCTGGCTGAATACCACAGTCACCGGGTGGATGACGCTGCCTATCAGTAAAAGCACTACCTGCAACTATGACCAGATCGCCGCGGAAGCCGACAAAGCTGCAGCCAACGCCGGTGTCAACGTTTCCGCTTACAAGCGTCTGGTTTATATGTTCCCGAATAACTCATGCAGTTACCAAGGTCTCGGTACTGTTGGCGGTAATCCGTCTCGTGCCTGGATCAAAGGGACTGATCGATGGAATACTATTACCCATGAAATAGGCCACAACTTGGGGCTTTATCATTCACGCGAAATGAAATGCAGTAGTGGCGTAATATCCGGCACCTGCTCTATGAAGGAGTATGGAGACTACCCCGATATCATGGGTAATGGGGTACCTGGTCACTTCAACGTCTTTCAAAAGGAAAGACTAGGCTGGCTGGGTGACACGATACAGACCGTTACCGACACTGGTACTTACAGAATTGTTCCTCACGAACAGGATAGTACCCAGCCGCAGGTCCTGAAGGTATTCAAGGGCATCAACTCAAATACCGGCTACGCATATTGGTATTATCTGGAATATAGAAAAGCGATTGGTTTTGATTCTGTACTACCTGGTGTTATCAATAACTTCGAATCAGGTATAACGTTTCACCGGGCAACACCGGATTTTGGAAACAGCAGCACGATGCTTGATATGACGCCAGACACGATCAGTATGGTTGACGCTGCACTCGAACCCGGAAATAGCTATACAGACAGCGAAGCTGCAGTGAGCATGACGACAACCTGGACTGATGGTAATAGCGCTGAAGTCTATATTGATGTCAACGGTGGTGGCGGCCAAACTACCTGTAGCCGTGTAAAGCCGAGTTTGTCCTTCAATCCCGCTCAGGGCCCTTGGGTGGCAGCTGGCACGCCGGTCAGCTACACAGTTACTGTGACAAACAACGACAGCAGCGCTTGCAGCAATAGCAGCTTCAGCCTCAGCTCGACAAAACCGAGTGGCTGGTCTGCGGGTTTTGGCAGCAGCAGTCTGAGCCTGGCACCGGGCGCCAGCAAAAGCACCACGCTGACAGTGACCTCAGCGAGCACGGCAACCGACGGTTTTTACAATATCGGGGTTACTGCAGCGAGTGGTAGCTATAGCACCACCGGTACCGTCACCTACGTGGTCGATAGTCCGGTCACGACCAATTCGGCACCGGTTGCCAAGAACGACAGCGCTTCTACCTTGGAAAATACTGCGGTAACAATCTATGTCCTGAGCAACGATTCTGACCCGGATGGTGACGCCCTGACCATTAGCTCGGTAAGCGGTGTGAATGGCAGTGCCAGAATCAATAGCAACGGTAGCATTACCTTTACGCCTGCCAGTGGCTTTAGCGGAACCGAAACCTTTAGCTACTCGATTTCCGATGGCAAGGGTGGCAACGCCAGTGCGACGGTCAGTGTCAGTGTGGCGGCGGCTCCCGTTGCCAGCAACAAGGCCCCGGTGGCGATCGATGACAGCGCTTTATCTTCGGGTTCAGCAGTAACCATCGCAGTACTGGGTAATGACTATGATCCCGATGGCGACACGCTGAAAGTCACTGGCGTGACCCAGGGCTCAAAGGGTTCAGTGAAGATCAATGCCGACGGCAGCCTGACCTTTACACCGGCGAAAAATTTCAAGAACAGTGACACCTTTGGCTATACGATCAGCGATGGCAAGATGAGCGCTTCGGCCACCGTCAATGTTTCGCTGCCAGCCGCTAGTGGCGACAGCGGCGGTCCAGGCAAGGGTAATGGCAAAGGCCCGAACAAATAACCTCTTCCAGACTGCTTCAAGGAATGGGCTGAGTACAGTCCATTCTTGATGAAGTTCCGTTAGATGAGTCACGCTCTATTCTACCGGACCTTACAGGGAACAGAGGGAAAAAAGGACAAGGCCATGAAAGGCAAGGATAGATCAAGGAACTTTATGGAGCGCACTGGACGTGCGCATAAAAAAGGGGCGATGCCACTGGCATCGCCCTTTTGCTTTATGGGTGACTATCGGCTCGCTAGCCTTAGCAATCAGACTTAAGTGCCTGTGCACTTATACTCTGTCGATATTTAGCCACCTGCCAAGCCGACTTAAATGTCACCTGGATCACGACCAAGTGAGCAGTCGTAAATTTCGTTTGCTTCCGCAAACAGTTGATGTGCGGCCTCTTTGTCACCACCTGAACCAAATGCTGCCTGCACGATCGCGATGACTTCATCCGGATCGTACGGATAATGCAGTACATCGTCCGCACTTGCCGCATTGAGTAACGCTGCAACACTGTGTCTCAACAGAGCCTCGTTCATCGAGTTGCCACCTGCGTTCAACGCATCCAGCAAGGTGTAGTCGCTGTATTTATTGGGGAGACTTACCCCAAATACAGTTTCATACAGATCGCCAGGTAATGGCGCATAAGGTGCAGGCCAGCTACCGAAGTGCTGATCCTGTTTCCAGTACCCCGGAGTGCAGCTCTGGAAGTCAAGCTGCTCAGTATTAACGAAGGTACAAGTTACAGTTTCTCCTGGTGCAACGTCGATATTGCCCACGGGGCTGCTGTCGTCACAGGTTGCACTTGTCAGTTCCCAGCCACTAGGTACAGTGGTTTCTGCTGCAACATAGCCACTTCCCGGCAGCACATAACCGCTGTCATGCGGCGTTGTCTGATCTGCCAACTGGAAGATCTGATTCAGAGCAGATGGTCCACCGGTCAACGAGAAGTCGAACAGTTGAGCACTGCCAGACGGGTCGGTGACCTTGTCGACGATAATACGTCCGCGCTGGGTATTGACGAAGTAGCAATGCACGACTTCACCAGGTTGCAGATCGATTGCAGACGGCGGGCTCTGATCGTCACAGGTTGCGCTGGTCAGATCCCATCCCTCGGGCACTGTCTCGGAAACAGAATAGATACCCGTGGACAGCAGACCCGAGTCATTCATCTCACCGTCCATCAGCGAGAAGCCATCGGCATCGTAGCTGGCCGAGAAATCAAACGACTGAGCACTACCATCCGGATCCGTATCCTTGTGAACGATAATTCTGCCGAGTTCCCTGTTCACAAAGAGGCAGGTTACAGATTCGAAAGGACCTACTGTAACTGAGATTGTCTTATTATCAAAATCGTAAACTGGATCACCTCCATCACAGACGAGACCAGTGCCTGGTTCAAGTTCCGTGCCGCCAACATCTCGTTCCGTGAAGACGACTACCAACTCCCCATCGATATCATCAATCGTTTCTTGAGTCTCGAAGAAGTCAAAGCCATTTGTCTGCGGAACAAAATCTCTCAGGCTGGAAGAGGCATCCTCACTAAACCGTGGTTGTAGAGGAATAACTAATGGGGAACCGTTCAGTAAAGCATCGAACGTGAAGTCATAAGCCTCTGACTCTAACATCAATTTCTCCAAGCGTATATTCGCCGGAGCCGCTAACACTTCACAATCTGCTGTACCCGATACGGGGATGTTATTGACGAATCCGTCAGCATTATACGTGCCCGATACTGTAGCTCGGTAGGTCCCCGAAATGCCGGCATTTGCACTGTTAAAGGATACATAAGCATCTGCGGCATCCCAAGCAAGCGTCGGCAGTGAGGCAGACGAATCTCCACCATGAGGGAGATTCCCTTCTTCGGTTACCCGCACAATCTCGATGGCCAAATCACCAACCGGTACCAGATTCGGGGAATCACTGGAACTCGTGTTGTCGAGCGTCAGTGTCCATGAAAGAACCGAGTTGAGGTCATAACCTTGCTGATCACAAGCCAGTGTGGCCGTCAAGCTCGGCTGGAACAGATTCACTTCATGGTCGTCATCGTCGGTCACATCGTTAGAGAAGCCGACGACATCGTAGTGTACCGTGACGGTATTAGGCAGGGGATCGTTATCACCGTCCTGAACTACACGGTCAACGGAGAAACTGCAGGAGCCACCATATCCTAACGGACTACAGCCGTTTGCGCCGGCATCCGCACTGAGATCACCCAGCAGAGTGTCAGATATACTATCGAGCGTCAGGTCAGGCGTATCGTCCGAGCTAAGGTTATTGATGGTGAAATCATAGGTAACGGTATCACCCACCTTCGACAGTGTTTCTCCGGTCTTGATCACCTCAACATTTGGCTGGAACAGGTTTACGTCATGACTGGCATCGGCTGGCAGGACGTTTTCGAATCCTTCTGGCGAGCAACTTGCTGTCGCAGTATTGGGGTAAGGATCGGTGGCATCGCCAGGTATGGTTCCGGATGCAGACACTGCATGGCTAGTACCGGATGAAAGTGTGACGTCCTCCAGCACACCGAGTATGCCATCGGTAATCGTGCAATCCAGATCCGGTGTGTCGGCCGAGCTGGTGTTGTCAAGCGTAATGGTGTAGTCAACCTCATCGCCGATCTTCGACAGTTCGTCACCGGTCTTATCCAGCGCAATGCTCGGCTGGAACAGGTTGACCGAGTGATCGTCCGATGCCGAACGCTCATCACCCAAAAGGTCTGAACGACTATCGTATACAATCGATACGGTGTTATCCAGCGAGTCAGGATCACCGGCCTGAACCTCACGCACTGCATGTATCGTACATGAATCACCTGCTGCAAGAGAATCGCCGCAGTCAGAGTCAACAATGACAGGGTTGGACCCATTGGTCAGATCACCCAGTACGTTGTCTACGATAGACTCTTTGTAGAGGGTAACAGCGCCGGTGTTGGTAATGGTGATGAAGTAATCTGCATCATCACCCACCTTCGACAGAGTGTCCCCTTCTTTATCAACCTCAACGGAACAGACATCGAAATTATCGAGCACAAAATCCTTCAGGTCAGCAGTCTCGGAGTGCGAGGATCGGGTCTCGCCGAGGAAAGAGCTGAAACAGACAGACTGTTCTGGCAACTCCAGTGAGCGCAGGATTGCATTGAAGTTAATGCCGACTTCGAAAAAGCTGCTGTGCGGGAAGTCGGTCGGGAACGATGGATCTTCAAACTTGGCCTCATAATCCCAGGGAGCCTCTGCCGTGCTGGTATTTGCAGTACCACAAACCATCGTATAAGGGGCACCTGCATGGGCGTCGCATCGGGCTGATACACCGCCGGCAAGCAGTTCCAGATTATTGGCGAATGCGGGATTCCAGCGATAAACATCGATCAGCACATGATTGTCTGACGGACTATACTCCAGCGTCAGCAGGATATCGCCGAGTGCATGAGTACCAAAAAATTGTCCTTTGATACCGCCCGGCATTGGTGGAGACGCCAGTCCAACCGGATTCCTGAAAAACCAGAACCCCGCCTGAGCATCACCATTGTTGGCATAGCGGTCCAGTCCTGCATACAGAATTAGATCGCCGTTCATGTGAGGGCCGATGTCCGCGGTATTCTGATAGGCAGCGGCATAAGCATGGGTGATCTCATCCTTGTCAGGGACGGACTTGTTCTCCCATTCCCAGCCGGTATTGATCTCCAGAATATCCTTTGAACCGGTTGTGAAGGTCGTCTGACCTGCCGGGTCGGTCAAAATACCGGTAAAGGCATCCGAGTTACCGCAGCCAGTAGCTCCCGCGTCTGGCTCGTTATTATCACCGCAGTCGGCAAAAAGAGTTGCCCAATCATCGGCCCCCACAGTCAGATCTTCGACTGCATTTGCATCTGCTTCGAGCTCAAACAGGTCTAGCCCGCCAAGTGCGAGCGTATCCACTGCCTTGACCGAAAGCGTCGTCACAAGACCCGCCGCGAAGACGGCCCCCATGAGAAAGGACATCACTCGAAAGAATGGCGTCTTTATATATGATAAGAAGGACCTTTTCATGTCCCACCTCCCGTGGTCTTGGCTCCATCACTCACGGGAGCTGCGACCATTAAGTTCGTCACGGTTTGCGGCCGAAATGC
>JBLXCH010000162.1:0-6711 GCA_048265065.1 Motiliproteus sp.
TGATGAGGGTGATGGGGCTCATGCCGATCTACCAGAAGCCCAACACCAGCAAGGCAGCGAAGGGACACAAGACCTACCCCTATCTGCTGCGTGGTCTGCGGGTGGGGCGCCCGAACCAGGTCTGGGCGGCAGACATCACCTATCTGCCAATGCGCAAGGGGTTCCTGTATCTGGTGGCGATCATTGACTGGCACACCCGCAAGGTGCTGGCCTGGCGCATCTCGAACACGCTGGAAGCGGACTTCTGTGTCGAGGCGCTGAACGAGGCCATCCACAAGTTCGGCCCGCCCGAGATCATGAATACAGATCAGGGCAGCCAGTTCACGTCTTTCGCCTGGACGGACAGGCTGCGGCGATCCGATGTGCGCATCTCGATGGATGGCAAAGGCCGGTTCCTCGATAACATCTTCGTCGAGCGGCTCTGGCGGAGTCTGAAATACGAGTGCGTCTACCTGCACGCTTGGGAGACTGGATCAGAGGCGAAGGCAGGCGTCGGCAGATGGATCGAGTTCTATAATCGAAAACGCCCACATTCCGCCCTTGGCGGCAAGCCTCCTGCCATGGTCTATTGGCTGAGAAAAGACGAAACCCAACCTGGTCAGCAGCGGCAGAGAGTAGCTTAAACTACGCCAGATCCTGTCCAACGATCGGGGAGTAGCTCAGTTTCCTCAGTTCGAGAGCAGGCTCACCTGAAATCGAGGAGTTTGATAAGAGAAAGTCAATTCACGTACAATCTTAGTCTTCCGTTTCCAGCACAGATGCAGATTGTTTCATAGATCAACTTGCGACCAACTGTTGATACAGGCAGATTGAACCGCCCCTTCAGTTCAGAAGGGGCGGTTTAGCGTTAAAACATCAGGCGCGTCCCAAAAACAATAGAGGTAACGCCGTTTTCCTTTCCGCTTGCACGAATAAGATCAGCCGTCCCACCAAAGGATTTTTCGTAGTTTATCCCTATGTAAGGTGAGAAAGAACGATCAACCAGATCATAACTAAGCCTCAACCCGGCTTCCATTGTTGCACCACCTGACGCTTGATCATAAGCAAGATCATCCTCAAGAGGGACCGTCAATTCGATGCTGGGCGTCAAGATGAGCCGATTTGTAATTAGACCCTCATACTCCCCTTCAAAGCGAAAGAACGAGTGATCGGATAAATAGAAGTCAGCATCAATCTCTAGGAAACCAGGAGCAAGACCTTTAAAGCCTAACACCGCATTATACCGATCCGGTAAACCATCGGGTGTACTTGCCTGGACACCGACAACACCGTCAAAGAAGGTCGAAATCGGGAACTGCAGCCGCAACTGGTTTTCCAAGCCTTCGAAGTCGCCAGATCCTTCCGCGATTTCGGCTTCGCTCCGCCAAACGAGCTTCAAATCGTCTGTTCCAACGACGAAATCGAAATCCCATACAAAGACGTTTTCGCCGTTGTCACCGTCTCGATATTCCAACCGCTCTGCCTGAAACCCGTAGATGAGCGGTTCGGCTTGAGCCGCCGAAGCGGCTGCAAGTATCATGCCTGCAGCGCTAGCTATCTTTATGTTTTGCATTGATCTTTCCCTTCGTATTCGAGGCACTTATGCCGGCCTGCCGCGCACTACGACTTTGCGGAACATGCCAGCATCAGCGTGGTATGAGAGGTGACAGTGGAACGCCCATTGACCAGGCTCATCGACCTCTACATCTATGTCCACCGTCATGGCGGGGTTCACATTGACGGTATGTTTGATTGGGTTGCGAGACCCTTTGCCCATATCCACGAGCGACCAAAGACCGTGCAGGTGCATCGGGTGCGCCATCATCGTTTCGTTGATGAAGCGAATGCGCACGCGTTCTCCGTACTTCAGGACGATCGGCTCCGCATCATTGAATTTAACATCGTTGATCGACCAGATGTAACGCTCCATGTTCCCCGTAAGACGCAATTCGATGGTGCGCGACGGCTTCCTGTACTTGTATTTGGGCCGCGCAGCCGTGAGATCGGCATAGGACAGGAATTTCCCACCATTGTAGGCCCTCGGTATCAAACCACTGCCATTGGCATAGGAGGGGTCGACACTGCTGGGTTCCGACCTGCCGCCCATGTTGGAGTGGTCCATGCCAGCCATGTTGGAGTGATCCATGCCAGCCATGTTGGAGTGGTCCATGCCAGCCATGTTGGAGTGATCCATGCCAGCCATGTTGGAGTGATCCATACCACCCATCATACCGCCCATGTCGGCCATGGTGAGAAGCGGTTTCGACCGCATCGCCGGCACAGCGCCCGCCATACCTTCCCTTGGTGCAAGAGTGCCCCGCACCATACCGGTACGTCCCACCGATTCCGCGATAATGCTGTAAGCCTTGTTCTCACGCGGCTGAACGATGACATCGTATGTTTCGGCGACAGCAATACGGAGTTCGTCTACCGTGACCGGCTTAACATCATTCCCGTCCGCTTGGACCACAGTCATTTTGAGCCCCGGAATCCGCATATCGAAATAGGTCATCGCGGACGCGTTGATGAAACGCAGTCGAACTTTCTCACCCGCACGGAACAAGCCGGTCCAGTTCTGCGAGGTGCTCCAGCCGTTGATTGACGCCGTGAACCCCTGAACGTCCTCGATGTCGGTCGGCATCATGCGCATTCTGCCCCACATCCCGCGTTCCTGCAGGGCTGCTTGCAGACTGTCAGCGCGCGAGTCTTTTACGAGTGTTTGGAGCGTGCGCTGCGACCGATTGTAGTAGTCAGGCATTCGCTTGAGGTTGCGCATGATTTTCCTGCCGGAGTGCGGGTGATTGTCTGCCAACTGAACGACATAATCACGATCTGCCCGCACCCGTTCACCTCCGCGAGGCTCGATCACAATGGCCCCGTAAGCACCGTCGGGTTCTTGGAACCCGGAATGGCTGTGGAACCAATAGGTGCCAGCCTGGGTGATCGGAAACCGATAGGTGAAGGTCTCCCCGGGGGGGATTCCGTTGAAGCTAATCCCAGGTACGCCGTCTTGAGTAAACGGTAGGATCAACCCATGCCAGTGAATGGAGGTGGTTTCGTTTAGATTGTTTTTGACGTTGATCGTGACTTCTTCACCCTCCTTAAAACGGAGGACGGTTGGGAACTGGCTATTGTTGTAACCGACACCCGTCTTACGGAAGTCGCCCGTATCGATCCGCACCCGATCGACTGTAATGTCATACGTTCCTTTGGATGTAATCGTCGGGTTTTGATGAGCCTGCAAAGCAGATGGCATTGCAAGAGCCGCCGCGGCAGCCAAACCGAATTGTCGCCGAGAAAGGCTACCCGACAAATGCTCCGATGTACTTAGCGCAGTGTCTGAGCGTGCAAGAAAACTGGCGTTAAAGAGACGCATTTTCTTCTCCTTAGTGGTCAAATTATTGGAGTTTGCCAAACTGAAGGTCGTCAGAATGGCCGAGTTGATTCATCAAGATGTTGAAATTTTCTACCGGTAACCGGCAGCAAATTATGCAAATGCACTGTCAAAGCGCTAATGCTGATACCTATACGCGCGGCAACATCTGAGAGAGGTAAAGGTACTCAGAAACGCGGAGGAGGGGATTTAACCTCCAGAACACGACTCTCGTTCAATTGTAATTCCGCGACCCTTGGGGTCCCCGAGGTTGGCTCCGGCCTTGGCGCACAAAGCGTCGATATCGTTGTGGCCGCAATCAAACAATGTGCCATCGATCCAAAGCAACTGGTGTGGTGGTGCTCATTCGGATCATTGACCACCGAAGTGTGCGCTGAACTCGCTTCTGCACAAACCTTGGTGTATGTCAGAGGCTTGGCCTCAACGGCAACAGACGCGGTTGGAAAGCCGGTCAGTACAAAAAGAGCGAGCGACAAAACGCCAAGTATCTTGGTTATCATTCCGGACTGCATCGATCTCTTTCTGCGGGGCTTCAAGCTACGGTTATAGATGGTACTCGTCCGTGTAAACCTTACAAATTGATACATTTCTAACTGACCTAGTAGTATTGATTTGTTTGGGATTATTAGCTCTACTATCATTAGGTGATCACGGCTAAAAGCCAAGCAAGGCACTGGGTATTAAAGGTAGAAATGCCAGGACCGTTCACACTGCCAACTTAAACAGAGCCGTCGGGCTCAGCCCGGTAGTCAGAGTGAAATTCTTCGGTGATTTTCAGCCAAAACTCAGAGCTTGCCTGTTTTGAAATCAAGAAAGCCTCGACTCTAGAAACCGATTTTTTGCCTCACAAAGGAGCAAACAAAACATGAAGATTCTCTCACTCGCAGCCGCATTGGCAATTGCTGCAACAGCGTCATTGGCCGGCGGTAACCACGACATGTCGATGGGCACCGTTACGAATCTGGATCGCAAATCAAATGTGGTGACAATCAACCATGGCCCACTCGAAAACATCAACATGCCAGCGATGGAAATGGGTTATGCAGTTGCAAAGCCTGCGATGATGAAAGGTCTTCGTAAAGGTACTCAAATTCATTTTGTCGTTGAGAAAATCAACGGAAAATACATCGTAACAGAGCTTATGAAGCAATAGACGCGATGTTTAGGTTCCAGGGCCGCTCCTCTGCCGGCCGATTTAAGGACACCCAATGAGTACGGCTCTGGAAATCGACGCGTTTACAATTTCCGGTCTTTTGGGCTGGACACATCATATTGCGGACTTGATAGGATTTCGCATCATTGAAAACCCTCCCCAATGGCTGCATGTGGTGCTGCAACTTGTTTTGGTGGTTGCGCCTCTCGCTACGCTACTATGTTTCCTAATATTCCTGGTCCAGATTACCAGAAGT
Organism: Motiliproteus sp.; assembly: GCA_048265065.1. Lineage (GTDB taxonomy): Bacteria > Pseudomonadota > Gammaproteobacteria > Pseudomonadales > Balneatricaceae > Motiliproteus. Next base: position 4,783 of record JBLXCH010000162.1, read on the forward strand.
GTAGTTCAAAACAGGCTGTTTTCCGTTGAAGATCGTATGGAGTTTGCTCTTGTTCGCCGCTTGATAGGGCTGCGCTGGCATGAACAGGTTACCGTTATTTTCCTTGGTTTGTTAGCACAACCAGTTCTGTATGCGACACTTGAACTACCAAAACGTATTGTCAACGGAGCCATCGAATCAAACCATTTCCCCGTTGATGTTTTTCACTTTCAATACACACAGCTAGAGTTTCTTGGCCTCTTGTCTATCTTGTATCTTATTGCCCTGATCGTGAGCGGCGCGATCAAGTATTGTATTAACATCAAGAAGGGGGAGATCGGAGAACGAACGCTTTTGAGGCTGCGCCTGGTGCTTTACCGGGCATGGCGCCGCGCACCGGAAGGCCAGCGTAGAACCGAAGTCATCCCACTATCGACAAGTGAAATTGAACCTATCGGCGGGTTTGCAGGAGATGTTCTGGCGACGCCTGTATTTCAAGGCGGCACCTTAGTCACTGTCCTGCTGTTCATGTTCATCCAAGACCCGATATTGGGAGCCGCAGCGATGACATTAGTACCTGTTCAACTGTTTATCATACCCATTTTGCAAAGATGGGTAAACAAACGGATGAGAGCCCGCATTCGTGCTGTTCGCGCATTCGGAGACGTTCTCGGGGAGCAAACCGGTGATGTATCTGGCCGATACATCACTCGCAAAACACTCTCAGCGGCCCATAAGCTTAGAAACACGAGACTTGAATTGCAGCGCGCGAAGTATTTGCAAAAGGCAATCAGTAATTTTCTGATGTCATTGACGCCTTTTCTGCTTTACTCGATTGGCGGCTGGCTTGTTATTGAAGGCCGATTGTCACTTGGCGCCTTGGTGGCAGTCATTGCGGCCTTCAAAGATTTTTCCAGTCCTTTCCGAGAACTCATTCTCTATTACCAAAATTCTTCCGATGTCAGACTGCGATCAAGAGAGTACGAAAATTTCTTGATGAAATGTGGAAGAGCAATCCATGGCTTGAGCGTGAAGCAGTGGAGTAGTCGCCCACAATTCTCTGAAATCGAAGGAACTTCATGATGCGCTTTGCCCGGCAAGCTTTGGTGATGGGACTAATTTGGTCGACAGTAACTGTTCTGCCTGCACACGCGGATGGCGTCGAGCAGTCCTTGGAAGGTCTTCACGGCGTCTACGTAAGCAAACTGTGCGTTACCAGCGGTCCTCAAGGTAGCGATGCTGATATTGAGATGGTGTTCGAGAACAATTCGGCCGAGATGGTGTTCCTAGATGGGGTCGCATCCGATGTGTCTTCGGGTGGTGAGTTATACTTCAAAGATCTCGAGGGTTCGACGATCACGCAGAATGGATTTGGCGTGGATGAAGGGGAAGTACTTGACCTCTCAAGTTCCCACATCGGCGCGCGGTTGACTGATCTCAAACAAGACCTCGACGCAGGCGACCATCCAACTGTATTCTTGAACTTCAGGCACGGAACGCTGGAGATCTCGGCACATGTATTGCCGAGAGGTCAATGCTGACCATCGCTGGGGCATACAAACTTCCAAATGGCGCAAACCGGATGACCTGCTCCCCTTTGAGTCCCCGGTTGTTAGTTCGCTCTGTTCAGTGTTTGGTCCTCTGTTGACCGTTGGCGATACTCCCACGGAGTGAGCCCGTCGAGGCTCGTTTGGGGGCGATGGTGATTGTAATCGTCACGCCAAGACGCGATCAGCTCCCGGGCGTGGCGCAGGTTTGCGAACAGGTGCTCGTTGAGGCACTCATCTCGCAGGCGGCCGTTGATGGGGAAGACTGGACTTGCCCTGAAAAAGTGGAGAGCACCAACTGAGGAACCAGGAGGTGTTCTATGGGAAATGGCAACAGACCGACGCCGGAGTTTCGGCGGGAAGCAGTCAGACTGGCACTGACCAGCGGTCGGACGCGGCGGGA
>JBLXCH010000163.1:0-6646 GCA_048265065.1 Motiliproteus sp.
GCCGAAAGCATCGCTTTTCAGATCCGCCTCGGAGGACGAGGCGCCTATATCCACGCGGAATATGTAACCCTGGCCGTTGGCGCTTTCCAGTATCTGCTCCGGGTAGCGAACTTCCAGCTCCAGCACGGGGGGGCGCTGGTAGGCGATCCAGGTTTGCCATAGGCGGTGTTGCGTATCCTTGGGGTAAAAGGTGTCGCCGGACAGCGGCCCGTTGGGGCGCTGTGCAGGCGGCTGGCCAAATTGCTCGATGGGCGCCCAGTGCCCTTCGAGGAACTGGTCGTAGAACTTGTCTGCCATGCCTTGCATCAGGCTATCGGAAAACCAGCCGCTGTCGACCATGGCCGGTTGCAGTTTCACGGCTCTTCCCGCCAGTTCGGACGGTAGCAGGAGCTGTAGCCAGAAGCCGGTATAGATGCGCGGGCCACGCCCATAGTAAGGTAGGGTGGAGGCGCGAGCCGCCAGGCTGGGGCGCATGCTGATTTCCTTCAGGGTGCGCAGTTCGTCTTTGTGATCCTCTTCGCTGTGCGTCCAGGTGGGAGATTTGCCCCAACTGCTGCGATATAGCCAGAGCCGCAGGCCTTCGCGCTTGTACTGGTTGGCTATCATGCTGGAAATAAGGTAGATCACGCCGAGCAGCGCGATGATGATGGTCACCGGGTTGGACATGACCCAGGCGAAGCCGAACCAGAAGCCCAAGGCACTGCCTATGAGTTGGCCGCCGGCAACTGTCGTCATTGCCATCAAGGTATACATTTTTACGTTCAATGCCGCTTCTTCGGCTTTACCAGTTGCCTTATCCACATCCTTTGAAACCTGCCAGGCTTCCACTCCCGCAGCGATAGCGCCGAATGCAGCCATGCCCATGGTGCGTAAGACGAGCTGCCGAGCCAACAATGAGGCTTCAACTTCGCCAGTTTTAAGCCAAGCCCCTACGCCCGCCCTTGCAAGTTGAGCGGTATTCCGACCAATTGCTTTTTCAAGCTTGGCCCATTTATTCCACGCCGGTACTGTCCAGAGCGCCATCAATGCGTTGGCGGTATAGGCAGCGTTGGCCCCGACCGTTCGTAGCTCATCCTCACTGAAAATGCCGTCATTGCGCGCCTTATCCAGGCTGTTGATGAAGTTCCAAACATTCAGACCTGCGACCAGAACGGGCAGGCTGCCACCGAGTTCCTGATTGACCCAAAGGCGGCTGCGGGCCGCATAGCCAGCGGCATTCTTTGCCTTGAGCTGTAGCTGTTCAAGTAGCTCCGATTGGCCTAGTGTGGACAGCCATGCCTTCACTTGGCGGGTTTGTGTGGTTTTGATGCGTGTTTCTTTGGCAATTGCTCCCACAACCTCGTTCGGTCTTTGCAGATTGAGTGTGTGGAGTTTTTGCTCAAGATCTTGTAGCTGGATACGTGCCGAGCGCTTGTCCGTCCCTTTTCCTGGGAGTGCGAGGCTGCGTTGCAGGCCCTTTATGTTTTTGTTCAGTTGGGCATATTGCATCAGCCATTTACGATTCTTCTTAGCAAATGCAGGATCGCGGATCAGTTGGGTTTGCATGGATATTTCGGTTGAAACCAGCACCTGGGTCACGCTGAAAGCAAAAATGCGAACCTCGGGAGCGAGTTTCGTGCTCAAGGCCGGCAGCAGGACGAAAGCCATCAGGTTCCAGCTGTCTTTGGCTTTTTGCCCCACCACAGTGCGCAAGGTCTCGAAGGCACGCTTGCCGGGTTCGGAAAGACTCTTGTACAGGTTGCTACCTTGTACGCTCGGCAGATCGAGTACCGATTTCACCTCGCTGGCCCGGCTGGCTTCACTGGTGATGTCGGAGAGGCCGCCGTGAGCTTGGCCGCTGCCGTCGCCCTGCTGGCCCTGGTTGTCGATGGTGCCGTGAGTGGTGAAGTTGACGGAAATCTTGTCGATCAGCGCGGAAAGCTCGGCGCTGAAATTAAATAACGCAAGGCCCGCCAACGTGGTGGGTTTGCCGTACTGCTCACATAGCCATGTCTTACCCGTATCGCTCGCGCCCAATTGCTCATAGAGGTTAGCCATGGTTTCCAGTAGTTCAGTTGATTGCTGCTGGTGGCAGGGGTCATAAAAAACCTCCTCCGCCTTGGGGCTGAGATTTTTCAACCAGGCGAGCAGATCGCTTTCGCTGCGTTGTATATGCGCGTTGAGGCGCTCCATTTCATCGGAGCGCTCCTGTAGGTAAGTCCAGGCCTCTTCGAAGCGAACGTCCTCGCGCCAGGTCTTTTTCTGTTGCCATTCGTCTACCAGTCCGCGCCAGTCTTTCCCCGAGGGTGAGGTTCCCCAGTTTGTACGGAACTGCTGTTGGGCCTGCTGCACTTTCAATGATTTGAGTGTCAGGGTCGCGTCACTGCCACTGTGATTAAGTAGCTGTGCTTCGCTATCGAGCAGGCTGTGAGCGTCTCTGATGAAAGCTTGCTTGCGGCTTGGGTTAGTCGATACCGATTTGGGCATGAAGGGGTCTAGTTTGACGCCGCAAAGCCCCTGGATAAGGGTGGCGCTGTTGATCTTGTTGGCATGCTGCGTATCAGCCGCTGCCAGTTCCAGCCAGCGCCCCTGCAGATTCATGGCCAGGTCATCAACGATGGCCATGGGGTCGTCCAGAGCGACAAAGAGGGCACTGTCCTGGTCGGGCACGCTGCCCAGGATCAGCGCTTGGTCGATAGGTTTCTTGCAGGGTCGGGTGGTGTCTTCTTTGTTCGATGCTACAAGACAGCTTTCGAAGGTTGGGGCTTCTCCTCCTGCCAGGATATCGGCGACAGCGCTACCGAGTTCACGGATTGGCGCGGCGTGTGTCGCCTGCATCTGGCTACAGTACTGTGGCAGGTTCAGTGCGCGCATCCATCGCTTCTGCTCTTGGGGGTTGCTGCGCATTTTTTCGCACAGGCGCCAGGTCCACTGAACAGGCGCGTAGGCAATGAGCAGGTGGCTGCGCTTTGGGTAAAGCAGATAGGGTTTGCTGTCACCGGGGTTGTTTCGCTCATCCTTGCCCAGTTGTGCACTACCCCATTGATGGCGGATGAATTGGTGGCCATTTACTTGATATTCGTGAAGGGTGCGATCAGTTTCATTCCAAACATAAAGCCAGCCGTCACGGAGCTGACGCAGGGTATAACTACGCGTCTTTAGCTTCGGCAGGTGGCTGCTGGACCAGCCTTTTGGCAGCGGGTTTGGACCTTTAGCACTGCCGCGTGCCGGTGACTCATCTATCGCATAGCGAACGGGATGGATTGCAATTTCACCCGCCTTCAACGGGCACTGGCCGTTTGCATTGGCGGGCTTGTTCTCGAAGGCCTGATTGCGTTTGGCTTGTTGCAGCGCTTTGTCAGAAGTTGTCGTGCTCATGGAAATCCGTTCCTTTAGCCGGCAAGGCAATCTTCATCCAGAGCTTGAATACGTCGCTCTGGAGGCAGTTTCTGGGCGTCTGGCACCTTGGCTAGCCAAGCTTGGTAGGGGCTATCGAGGCGTGTGGTGAAGTCGTCTCCCCAGCAGACGCAGCGCTCGATCCAGATAGCAATGCTCTGTTCATTGACCAGCCCCCAGGCTTCGGCATCTAGCAGGCGCTGTTCCAACCATAGATCTCGCTCTTGTTCGGCAAGGATCGATAAGGTTTGTGGGTAGTCTTCGTTCAACCAGTCGTAGAGGCGTTCCTTGAAGCTTCGCCGATAGGCCTGTTCTAGGGCCTGAACCTGGTCATCGGCGAGGTGGTTGAGTTTGCCCTCTAACGTCGGGCTGTGTGGTTGCGGACGATAGGAATGCCATTCGACTGCTACCGAGGGCGCCCACCTTGGGGGGGATAGTGGAACGAGCCATTCACCGATGGGGCCCAACAGACTTTGGTAAGCGGACGAGGGATAGCTGTTCAACCAGTAAGAGGTCACCAGTGGGTCAGCGAAACGGAAGAGGCTGTAGCTACCAAAGTCGTCCGTGACGGTGATGTACTGGCTCAGGTGATCGGCGACATCGTTCAGCGGTGCCGAACTCTGTAGCTTGCTGGCCTGACGCTGAAGAAGAGGGTTGTGTTGCCATTCATTGAGCAATGATGAATGCGTATCCAGCCCTACCAGAATCGGACCGATTTCTTTGACGCCGTCCCAGCGGGTGCCGTTGTAAAGTGGAAGGACCTCGATATGCTCGCCTGCTGTATAAAGCCATTGCAGAGCGTCCTGGCGGAGCACACCATCTATGAGCAAAAAGTCTCTGCTCATGCCCCGGCCTCCTGGTTGGCTCGCTCGCAGATCTCACAGCGTGGAGAGGCTCGTAGTAAAGCTTGGCGCTGCGCAGGCACTAGGAGCTCGCCTGCCTTATCCGCATCCGCCGATTTCACCGCGCCCGGCTGGACCGGCGCTGCTCCCGACCCCTTACCCGGACTGCCGCCAGAGTTCACTCTGACCACCGGCCCGACCATCGTGATTCCGCCTGCGTCCAGCTTGATAAAGCTACCGGCGGCCTTGAAGGTCAGTTCGCTGCCGGCTTCGAGAACGACTTTCAGGCCGCTGGATAGATGGATTTCGTTGCCGGCTTCGATGAACTGGCTGGTGCCGATCTTGATGTGCTGGTTGTTGCCGACAGTCAGGTGGTCGTTTGCTTTGATTTCGCTGCGGCGATCGGCGTGTGTGGTGCGGTGTTCTTCGGCGCGGAACTCGCTGTAGCTGTTGGCTTCGATGGTGTCGTGGCGTTCGTGGCCGACGCGGATCTTCTGGTCGTGCTCGATGTTTTGGTCCCAGTCGCGCTGGGCGTGGACGTAGATCTGCTCGGCACCCTTGCGGTCTTCGATGCGAACTTCGTTGTAACCAGCGCCGCCGGGCGAGCTCAGGGTCTTGAAGACGCTACGGGTCTTGTTCGCGGGCAGTTCGTAGGGAACCGCGTTTTCCCTGTGGTAGAGACAGCCAGTGATCAGTGGTTGGTCGGGATCGCCCTCGAGGAAGGTAATCAGTACTTCCATGCCGACGCGGGGGATGGCGATACCGCCGTATTGATCCCCGGCCCAACTCGATGAAACGCGCAGCCAGCAGCTGGTTTTGTTGTCGGCCTGGCCATGGCGGTCCCAGAAGAATTGCACCTTCACACGGCCATATTCATCGCAGTGGATCTCTTCGCCGGGCGGGCCGGTAACCACCGCGCTCTGGCTGCCAAGGATGCGTGGCTTGGGGTGATCGAGCGTGGGGCGGAAGGGGACGCTCCATGGGGTGACGGTGAAGTGGTTGCGATAGCCTTGGATGAAGCCGGTGTCGTCGACCGGGTCTTGCGCTCCGTAGGGTGCGGAGTCGGTGACCGACTCTTCCAGCACCTGCGGTTGCTTGCCTTCATGGCGAATCTCGGTGAGCAGCCATAGCTGATTCCAGTCGCCGCGCGGGTGTTCGCTGAGCGAGAGGAAATGGCCACTGACCAACAGCGGCTGATCGCTAGCGCCTTCGGCTAGCTCGAAATCGTGGCGGTGTCGTTCCAGGGCGCGACGGGACAGGTGCTTGCCGCGCTCGCGGTCGACGAAACGGCCGGGGTAGTCGTAGTCCTCGAGGTCGGGTTGAATGCTGCTATGAACCGCCGCTTCCATCGTCAGGCGGGGTTTCTCGAAGTCATAGTCGCGGCGGGTAACGCGGCTGGTGCGGGTTTCGACGCGCACGCCGAAGCGCTTGATGACCGGCTCATCGGCGACCAGGCCGCTGTCCTGCTGGTAGGCGACCGGGGCCAGCGTCGGGAACACCGTCTGGTCATCGCCAAACACCAGCATATGGCTGGTTTCGCTGTGTCGGAAATGGTAGTGAATGCCTTCTTCCTCGCACAGGCGCTGGATGAAGTGCAGGTCGGTTTCGTCGTATTGAACGCAGTAATCCCGCTCGGGATAGATCACCGGGCCTAGGTCGAAACGATGGCTGTCGCCGGCGAGAATGCCGTGCTCTTCGAGTACCCGGGCGATGATCTGCGGCACCGAGAGGTGCTGGAAGATACGCTGGTTGGTCCGGTGCGTCAGATAGGCAAGCCTGGGGACGAGGACCAATCGGTAGCGCGTCAGCCGCTTGCCGGATTCGCCTTGAGCGGCGTGATGGATCTGGCCATGAATGCCGGCACCACTCCCGGCGAATGCCAGGAAAGCGGACTGCTGAAGCAGGCTCTCCAGATCGATATGTGGATGCTCGCTGACCAGCTCCAGTTCGAAGCGGTAGGGCTGGCTGATGGCTTCGTGGCCGCTGAACTCAAGTACTTGAAGGTCGTGCTCGATGCCTTCGATGTGCAGGGAAAAGTGCGTCTGGTTGGCGGGGGCGAACATCCTTGTTCCTCCTGGATCCGTCCATGATGTGCGCCAGGGCGCATGCGGGGGCCTGATGTACCACGCATCGACGGCGTTGCGGTGCGCTGGGTCGCGCATTGCTGCGCCGCGGTTTCAAATTCTCTTACTGCTTCGCAAAAAAAGCTTCAGCCGGGACGTGCCCGGCCGAAGTCCTGGATGCGCTATCGCCTTAGCTGGCGATCGGGGTGCGCCAGTCGTCGGAGCCGGACGTGCCGGAGACTTCGTGGGTCCAGACGATCTTGCGGTAGGTGAAGTACACGTCTTCCAGATGGGTGAAATGGGACATGTTCGGGTCCTGGCAGTTGGGCATGCGCGACTGCACGTCGACGATCACCGCATCTTCCA
>JBLXCH010000164.1:0-6536 GCA_048265065.1 Motiliproteus sp.
GGGGAAGGCCTGCTTTGCCGTGGCGACGACATCCCTGACCTCATTACGGGTGGCCAGCGTCACCGTGGCGGTCTGCTCGCCGTTGGCCGGATTGAATACCTGGGCGCGGCGTGTTCCTTGCCCGGCGATTTCCTGTCCGTTGATGAAATGGTGAATGATGCGTGGCATATGAAACCCTCAGTCGCGTTGATCTTGGTTTTATGGGTGTACCGGACCTTCACTTCGCAGGCAGGCATTTGGACATGGCTTGATCGCAATGTGTTCGAAGTCTCTGCAGGATCTGGTGGCGTTTACTGCATGGAAGGGGTGCAATTATAATTGCAATAATAGTATAAGTGAAATTATTGTTGATTCAGGCCAGGAGGTCGCATTCCGGTAATGAGTTCGGCGATGGCCGATGTAGCGGAATTTTCGTGGCCTCTATGTATAGGGCACGCAGCATACGCAAGCAACGCCATGGGCAGGTTGAAGAGGCCGTACTTAACGACCGAGACTCAATGGGTTTGGTTGACGCTGGACTTGGATCATACGAATTTGAAATCAATTTTGCTTAAAAAAAATTATTGCAATTAATGTTGCTATGAAGGTATCGTGCAGACATTGTCACACTGCCTGCGGAGGGTTTGCGCTCTCTGTGGAGGCAGGCCCACGATATTTGTAGGCGATCGAAATCCAAGGGCAGTCGTCCATACGACTGCACATACATCATGTCAGGAGAGTCTCAACACTATGTATAAGAATTATGGACTTTTCATCGACGGCGAATGGCGCCAAGGGCGTTCTGATGCTGTCATCAAGGTACTGAATCCTGCCACCGAAGAAGTGATCGGTGAAGTGCCGGCAGCTTCGGTAGAAGATACCCAGGCCGCTATCGACGCGGCGGCTGCCGGGTTCAAAATCTGGCGTGGGTTTACGGGTTGGGCTCGAGCGGATGTCCTGCATGCGGTCGCCGATGAAATGCGGGCCGCAAGCGGTGAGGCTGCGCGTTGCATCACCCTGGAAACAGGCAAGCCACTGGCACAGGCAGCGCGTGAGTGGGAACTCTCTGTAGATCAGTTCCGTTGGTACGCTGAAGAAGCACGACGTATGTACGGTCGCATTGTGGAAAGCCGGGTGCCAGGTGGTCGTATCGAAGTGCACCACGAACCCGTCGGTGTGGTTGGTGCCTTTACGGCCTGGAATTTTCCGGCGGTGCTCATTGCCCGTAAAGTGGCGCCGGCGCTGGCCGCTGGCTGCTCGGTTATTGTACGTCCGTCCAGTGAAGTACCCGGCACGGCAATGGTCATGTTCGAATGTCTGCGCAAGGCCGGTATTCCTAAAGGTGTCGTGAATCTCGTCATTGGTCCTACGCAAAATACGTACGACCCGATGCTGGCCTCGGCGGTGGTGCGTAAAATTTCCCTCACCGGGTCGACGCAGATCGGTCAGCAGATGATACGTGACTCTGCGGATACCATGAAGCGCGTCAGCATGGAGCTTGGTGGCAATGCGCCGGTGGTGATCTTTGAAGATGCGGATCTGGAGAAAGCCCTGGATCTGTGTGTCGCAACCAAATACGCCAATGCGGGTCAAGTCTGCGTCACCGCAGACCGTTTCTATGTTCATCGAAGCCTCTACGCACGCTTTGTTGAGGGATTCGCTCAGCGAGCACAGGCGCTGAAACTGGGTAGCGGGCTTGACGAAAACACCCAGATGGGGCCGCTGGTCAACAAGCGGCGTCTGGATGCTATCGAAAGTGTGGTGGCCGATGCGTTGCAAAGTGGCGCGCGCCTGGTGACCGGAGGCAAACGCCCTGAGAGTTTTGAGCGCGGCTTCTTCTTTGAGCCCACGGTGCTGGCTGATGTGCCGGACGATGCCCGGGCGATGGCGGATGAAAACTTTGGTCCGATTGCAGCTATCACCTCATTTGACGATATCGAGCAGATGTACGAGCGCGCCAATGCGTTGCCGTTCGGTCTGTCGGCATATGCCTTTACCCGGGATCCCGCCCGTATTCGTGAAGTCGTTGCCCGTCTTGAAGCGGGCATGGTCGGCGTTAACAGCTTTGCACTGGCGGCTGCCGAAGCGCCTTTTGGCGGTATTAAGGACAGCGGGATGGGGCGTGAAGGCGGCAGTGAGGGCATTCATGACTACACCAACGTCAAGCTCGCTCAAGTAACGGTTTAAGAGGTAGGTCTTATGATTCCTAATGGAATAAAAAAAATCTGGGCAGAGGGTGGGCAGGCTGTCAACGGCTGGCTTTCGATGGCTTGTCCCTTCAGCGCGGAAATCATGGCAGAGCAGGGTTATGACTCGATCACCATCGATATGCAGCACGGGTTTGTAGGCTATGAAGTTGGTACCGCCATGCTGCAGGCAATGCGTGCCAGTGGCGTGACGCCGATGGTACGCGTGCCTTGGCTGGATCCCGGTGCAGTGATGAAAGCGCTGGATGCCGGAGCCTACGGCATTATCTGTCCCATGATCAATACGGCTGAAGAAGCGGCTCGACTGGTGTCCTATATGCGTTATCCGCCGATAGGCAATCGCAGCTTTGGGCCGACTCGGGTGAACTTTGCCGCTGGCGCTGATTATGGTCAGCATGCGGATGATGAGATGCTCTGTTTTGCGATGATTGAAACCTCGGAGGCCGTGAAAAATATCGATGATATCGTGGCGACTCCCGGACTGGATGGTATTTACATTGGGCCGGCCGACCTTACGCTGGGCCTGACTGGCAAAAAGTATCGTACGGGTTTTGATCGGGAAGAGCCGGAAATGATTGATGCGATCAAGCATGTCCTGGATCGGGCCCACAGGGCCGGATTGCGTGCCTGCCTGCATAATGGATCGCCGGAGTATGCTGCGCGAGCGCTGGAGTGGGGCTTCGACTTGGTTACCGTGTCCAATGATGTGCGGTTACTGGCCGGTGCGGCTAAAGACAGTGTCGATAAACTGCGCGAGCTGCGAGGTGGTTCCAGTGCTTCATCAGTAGCATCTGCAGGAGGGTATTAATATGCCGCATATTCTCGTCGCCGGAAAAATTCACGAAGCCGGGTTGGAACGATTGCGTAATGCACCTGGCGTTACATTCGATCTGGTAGAGGAAGTCACTACTGAGAGTTATTCGCCGTTACTCGAAAAGGCCGATGGGCTGCTGATTCGTACCCAGCCAATGACGGCGAAAGAGATCGCCCTGGCGAAAAGCCTGAAGATTGTATCCCGGCATGGTGTCGGATATGACTCGGTGGACGTAAAGGCGCTGAACGAGCGTGGAATTCCTCTGGCTGTCGTGGGCGATGTCAATTCACGTTCAGTGGCGGAGCATACGCTGATGATGATGATGGCCGTCGCCAAGCAGGCACTGCATCATGATGCCAGCATTCGCCAGGGTAACTGGGGTTGCCGGAACGCATTTTCTGCTGTGGAACTTTCAGGGCACACGCTACTGCTGCTGGGCTTTGGTCGCATTGGTCAGTGCGTGGCTCAACTGGCGCTACCCTTCGGGATGCAGGTTATGGTCTATGATCCCTACCACACTGAGGATTTCATTCGGGATAAAGGATGTATTCCAGTTTCCAGTATTACCGAAATGCTGCCCGAAGCGGATTTCCTGTCGGTGCATATGCCCCTCATCGATGGCAAGGCTTTGATCGGCAAGGACGAGCTGGCTTTGATGAAGTCTACAGCGATCGTCGTGAATACGTCCCGCGGTGGCATCATTGATGAACAGGCGCTCTGTGCTGCATTGCAGGAGGGTAGACTTGGCGGCGCGGGCCTGGATGTAATGGTAAATGAGCCCCCGGCTGCTGACGATCCTCTTTTAAGTTGTCCACGCGTTCTGCTCAGCCCCCATGTTGCAGGCCTCACCCAGGAAGCGGCGATGCGCATGTCGGTTTCGGCGGTTGAAAATATTCTGAACTGCTTTTCTGCAAGTCTGGATCCGGCTTTGGTCGTTAATGCCAGTGAAATCGGTTACTCCTGCTCAGAGAAATCCTGAGATTTGGGACCTGGTTATTCCCAGTGTAAGCGAGCGAAATTAATAAACCGTTGACCTAAAAATACATGTTTCTCGCAGAATGCGGGATGCACGAACTTGTTTGCGGGTTTGCTAAGCCTCACTGGTAATATTAATAATCCACCTAGGAATTCGAAAATGCGTGATATTGGTGTAGGTATTATTGGCACTGGTTTTATGGGCCAGTCGCATGCCCTGGCCTATCGTGCTGCAGCTGGCATTTATCCAGGAAGCCTCAATCCGGTTCTTGTCGCGATCGCGGATATAAATGAGGATGCTCTGGAGCGTGCGCGTGCACAGTATGGTTTTAACCGCAGCACCACTGATTGGACGGCGCTGGTAGCCGATCCTGATGTGGAGATCGTCTCTATTACCACGCCTAATACGCTGCACCGGGAGCAGGCACTCGCGGCGATCGCGGCCGGCAAACATGTTCACTGTGAAAAGCCGATCGCGCCAAACGCAGCCGATGCGCTGGTAATGATGAAGGCGGCCGAGGCTGCCGGCGTGACGACCCAGGTAGGCTATAACTATATCAAAAATCCATTGCTCAAACTTGCGCGTCAGATGATTGAATCGGGTGAGTTGGGCGAGATCACCAGTTTTCGCGGCATCCATGCCGAGGACTATATGGCCGATCCGCAATTGCCATACAGCTGGCGCTTCGATCCCGCTGGTGGCGCCGGAGTGATCGCAGACCTCGGTAGCCATATTGTCGGAATGGCGCGGTTTCTGCTGGGACCAATCACAGACCTTAATGCGGATCTGGAAACGGTGATCAGGCAGCGTCCAAGTGCGCCCGGTGCGACTACAATGCGCGCGGTAGAATTGGATGACATCGCCAGACTGACCGTGCAGTTTGCCAGGGGGTGCAAAGGCTCAATTGAAGCAAGTTGGGTTGCAACCGGTCGTAAAATGCAGTTGGGCTTCGAACTGGTCGGATCAAAAGGATCGTTATCTTTCACTCAAGAGCGCTTTAACGAGCTGCTCTACTTTAAGGCCGGCAACGATCCTAGGTTTTCCGGATATCAGCGAATAGAGGCCGGTCCCCAGCACGATCCCTATGGCCACTTTTGTAAAGCTCCGGGCCACCAGCTCGGGTTCAACGACCTCAAGACGATTGAAGTCGCAGAGTTCCTGCAGGCGATCGCCCGTGGTGAGGCGCCCTCAGGACCGGATTTCAGGGAAGCCTGGGAAATTCAGAAGGTTATCGATACTGCCGTGTTGTCATCGAAAGAGCGTTGCTGGATGTCAGTGCCCTGAGTTGGTCCTTCTGTTTTTTGTCATAGCCAGAGGGTAACCGGCTCAGTCGCAATGATCCGGGTTTCCCGGTCATCAACTTGGGTGCGCGGTGGCGTACCCGAGAGCAGCTGAGCTGCGACACTTTGGCGTTGGAGTACGGTGCCCGTGTCGGTCGTTGAGAATGGCATCTGCCTGGCACTGGACGTGAACTTTGGTGCGATACTGTATGCACGGCTGGCTACTTATTTAAATGGGTTACGACCAACGCGTTGTGACTGGATATAATCCATTACGTGTAATTCATTCTGAGCAAGTGCCGTAACACTGACGGCGCTCTCTAACGGAAGGAAACATAGAATGGCCAAAATCGGATTTATCGGTACTGGCATCATGGGTCTGCCAATGGCGCAGAACCTGCTTAATGCCGGCCATCAGCTGTTCGTGTCCACGCACCGCAGCCCGGTCCCGGCGACCTTAAAGGGCGCCGACGGCTGTTCAACTCCTGCAGAGGTTGCCAGGGCATCGGAGTTCATCATTCTGATGGTACCAGACACTCCCCAGGTTGAAGAGGTACTGTTTGGCGAGAACGGCGTCGCCCAGGGCCTCGGAGAGGGCAAGGTTGTGATTGACATGAGTTCGATCTCACCGTTGGATACCAAGGCCTTTGCCAAACGCATTAATGAATGCGGCGCTGAGTATCTGGACGCCCCCGTCTCCGGTGGTGAAGTTGGCGCCAAGGCCGGCACCCTGTCGATCATGGTCGGCGGCAACGAAAACACCTTCGTTCGCGCTCAGCCGCTGTTCGAGATCATGGGCAAGAATATCACCCTGGTCGGTGGTAACGGCGATGGTCAAACCGCCAAGGTCGCTAACCAGATCATCGTTGCGCTGAACATCGAAGCGGTCTCAGAGGCACTGCTCTTTGCGTCGAAGGCCGGTGCTGATCCGGCCCGCGTGCGCGAGGCTCTGATGGGCGGTTTCGCATCGTCGAAGATCCTCGAGGTCCATGGCGAGCGGATGGTCAAGGGTACTTTCGACCGGGGATTTCGCATTGGCCTGCACCAGAAGGACCTGAACCTGGCGCTAGCCGGCGCCAGGGAGTTGGCGCTGAATTTGCCCAATACCGCCGCCACGCAACAGATCTTCAGCACTTGCGTGGCCCTCGGTGGTGCGGGTTGGGATCACTCAGCAATGATCAAGGGGCTCGAACACATGTCCAATCATTCGATCCGTGACGACTGACCTGAACGTGAGTGAACCCACCGGCCTACAGGTTGTCCGGGCTGAAGTAACACTG
>JBLXCH010000165.1:0-6527 GCA_048265065.1 Motiliproteus sp.
GGAATCCTCATTGCCACTTTGGCGAAACTGCCCACCGCAGTGGGTGGCACTTTGGTCGGCGCTTTCATGTTGTTTCACGGCTTTGCCCATGGCGCGGAAATGCCAGAAGGCGCAACACTGGCTGCGTATCTTGCTGGATTCTCCATCGCCACACTTGCGATCACCCTGGTTGGACGCGGGCTGGGTGGCCTGATGCTGAAAGCGGACAGCCGGTTTAGCCGCGGAGTGGGTGGTGTGCTGGCGGTTGCGGGGGCGTATTTGGCGGCGGCTTGAGGCCGTTGCTAGTTTATAGAGTGCCCCGCCATACCTGACTGCACGACAAATTCCTCCCGAAGCCTCAACAGCAAATTCGTGCGTTCGTCGCGAATTTGCTGCTTTTCAGATTGACTATATAGGAAGTTTCCTGAAAATTAGGTAGTGTATGTTTACACACAAAGGAACTTGCCGCTGTTAGGGACGACAGATGGATTTCAGTTTGCAGCTTCAGTCTTTTTCATATCTCTCTCGCCCCTTATATCGCTGGTTATTCCTAGTGCCTTGTTTGGATCTTTTGATCGAAGGTGGTTGTCGCGTGCTTAGGTGTTTTGGGGGCCTTGCAGAAGGCTCTGCGCCAAGATCATTGCCCGTGCTTCGTTATTGCAATAATGCGGAGGTCACGCGAATACATCAGGGGTAACGTAGAGGTGCTTGCAAGCTGCTGATTTTCATTGGTAAACGTTAAAGAAAAATTTAATGGTCGGCGCGGATAGTGGAAGTCACTTTTGTGCAATAACGAAGAGCTCTATCTAATCACTGTTAGCGGAAACTAAGAAATCGGAGATTAAAGTTGATATTAAAAAGTTTTCTCGCAAGAAATGTATATGGATATTTAGATTTTGATTTTGATCTCCATAAAGACTTGAACTTCTTGGTTGGTGGAAATGGGTCAGGGAAAACCACAGCTTTGAAACTAATAAATGGATTATTGGTTCCAAATTTTCGTGAATTAATGTTCATCCCGTTCAAGTATGCAGAGCTAAAAATAGAGCATAAAAACGAGTTGATTACGATTTCTGCCAGATCGGATGAGTCTAATATCGAACTAAGTGTTAGCTCTGTGGATGAAAAAGTAAATCTTCCTAACTATGCAGATGTTGAACTCGAATACTATTCACACAAGGGACATGACCGAGAAGAATTTATAGAAGAGATTAATAGAAAAAATTCTGATTCTCCAGTAGTGAAAAAATTAGCTGAAATTCCCTCCCCTATTTTTCTTGGTTTAGATAGACGAAAAGAGCAAGGAAATCATGAAAAGGGAATTGAATATTATTCCGAGCGTGAGCGATGGATGGCAAGAAAAGCCAACAATAGGGCTTTTCGTGCGCGGAGATTGATTAAAGGGTCATTGGGTGCGAGCCTAATGGAGACCGAATTACTCGTTCAGGATGCTTATCGTAGATTGAGACAGCTTGAGGAGAATCAGTCATCCAGACTTCGAGACAGTATATTGCTCTCGGCATTCCAGTACACTGAGTTTACTTTAGATGAAGACGCTTTACAGAGTAACTTCTGGAATGAAAAAGCTGTTTTTCTGAAACGAAAAAAGGAAATTAAAGAGGCACTATCAAAGATCGGAGTAAAAGATAGTAGGCTTAGTTCAGAAGTTGACACTTTTTTTGATAGGCTGACTAGTTTATTTGAGTCAATACCGGATGAGGGTGAAAAAGGGTTTAATGTCGAGCTATTAACTAACAAGGCTCAAATTGATCGTATTGCAAATATTGTTGAAGTGATCGATGAATACAAATCTAAAATTGACAAGCTCTTTAAGCCCATAAATGAGTTTATTGAGGTCGTGAATGGTTTTTATTCGGATTCCAAAAAGTCCCTATCAATTGATACTGTTGGGCAGTTAGTAGTCCAACGTCCTGATGGTAAAAAATGTACGATAGAAGGCTTATCCTCGGGCGAAAGGCAATTGCTAGTCATATTCGCACATGCTTTTTTTAATAGGTATAACGAAAAAACAACAGTATTCATAATTGATGAGCCTGAACTGTCTCTTCACCTTAGGTGGCAAGAGCGATTTGCAGAGAACATCCTAGAAGTAAGTCCAAAATCTCAATTCTTGCTCGCTACACACAGTCCTGAAATTATTGCAGGGAATAAAGACAAAGCAGTTAAGTGTAGAAAATCATGATTCCAGAAAGAAGTAGCGCTGGAAATTCAGCGAAGTCTGTATTGTTTGAAGAATTTAATGATATTGATATCTATATAGAAGACACGGCACATGGTTATGTAAAGCTATTTACAGAAATATTTTCTCGATTTTTTGACGGGGAATATCGTGTAAGTAATGTCTTTCCACTAGGTGGTAGGGATGCGGTAATAAATGAATGTAGATCATGGCAAGGTAAATTCTCTAGGCCATCTCTGTATGTTATCGATGGTGACATGTATTTAATAACAGAGAGAGGTGAAGAAGAGCTTGATGGGCTTTTTTTGCTTCCTATGTACTGCATAGAAAACATACTAATTGATGAAAGTGCTTTTCTAGAGATATTAAACGAGGAGGAGGCGGTTAAATTGAAGGAACAATTAGCTTCCGAATTCGATTTCAGCTTTTGGCTTGAACAAAATGGCAGGCTTTTAACAGATCTCTTCATTGAGTATGCGATATGCTTCGACATTTGCCCTACAGTTAAAACCGTGTCTTACCCTATAAGCTCGCTGGTCTCTTCAAATAAGGGAAATCTTGATGAAAATAAGATTGATCAAAGAATAACTAATTTAAGAAATCAGATCATTGAAAACTGTGGCGAAGATCTTTACCAGAGTAAGAGAGAATATTACGAAGGTCGATCACAAGAAGTAGCTGACTTTGTACTTAGGTATGTTTCTGGCAAGGATTATCTTATGCCTTTGCTCTTAACTAGATCAAGATCGATTGTAAAGACTAAAGTTCCTAATTTGAATTTAAAGCTTAGGCTAGCTATGAAGTGTGATTTAGAGCCTTTGTTGGAATGCAAAGAACGTATCGCCGGCTAACAAGGCGCTGTACTCGGACAAATTTCCGCTGCGCTCCAATTTGCCGGTGAGCGCGGCGTTAGGAATGGCTTTACGGCCGAAATCCAAAATAGGAGTTAAACTTGTTAAATAGCGTTCTAACATTTTTAAATATCAAAAAAGAAATCCCAGACGCCTTTGGATATGATGTTTTCGGGCCCGTTAGCTACCCAATTCCAGAAGAATTCAAACAGTTGCTTGAAGCCAATGAGGTTTTTTCTGAGGGCTTGGATCTATGCTTTGTAAGAATTGATAATTATTCATCAAAGCTACAAAAGGATGTACGAATTCTCTATTCCGGAGATTTCGAATATCGTCCGAGTCTGACATTTCATCGAAGAGATGTTTCTGTGCGCTATTCAATCTCTGAAGAAGAGAAAGAGGTTGTTATCGAGGAAATTCCCCCCAACGAATCAATTTCAATTGAGATATTTAATCCTACTCAAGATTTCCAAGTAGACCAGATCCTTTCCGGAGACCATGAGATAACTAGCTTAATGCAAAAGCTTGCAGAGGCTAGGCGATACCCGGATCTGGCACGAATGAAGCTGGCTTCAGTATGCTTAATGTCTTTCACGACGTTAGTGTTAATTGCGACTGGATATTTAGCCTGGGGAAAGATCGCAGAAAGCAACAGAATTGAGGCTGCTTACTCTGGATTTTTATCTTGTACTCCGTCCTTCGTCGATAACCCGCCGGACTATGAAAAAATGTTGAAACGCCGTTTCGAGCAGCTTGATTTAATATGGCAAAATAACATTCTATATTCCAACCATGTGCGCACTTTTGATGAACTCAAGTTGAAAGACGAAATACTGTGGTGTGAGCCAAATAATTCCTAACAATTTATTGCAGTTCGTTCCGGCCCTGAAGGGCCTCCACCGGACGGCCTTTTCTCCGCTTCGCTGCGCAAAGGCCGCCGCTGAATATTGGCGTTAAGCAGGATCGTGGGTATGAAGCTCCTTTGCGATGCCGCTAAAAGTCTAGCCTTGCGAGAAGGCTTGCCCGTTGAGGAAGCCGAGAAGAGGATTTTGGCAAGTCTAGATTCTCGGGCCTCTAAACCACTGGTTATTTGCTCAGTGTGCGGCGCACGAGTCAGCAAAAAGAACCTTGCCAAACACCAAAAGAAGCACGAAAAGCCAAGAAAAATTAACTGGGATAATATCCCCTTAATTGCTGAGCAGAAAGCGGAAAAACGTAGAATTAAGGCCGCAGCAGGTAAGCAGCGGGTGAACATAGTGTCTGGAGGCGGGCCAGGCCTCGGCAAGGGTAAGTCCTAGACTCTTAACAAAACAGTCCATCCGGGCCGCTGATGAACAGAGGGAAGTGAGCATGACTTTGATGGATCAAGTAGTTGAGGTAATGGCTGATCACCGAGGATCAGCACATGTGTCCGACATTGCAAAGATGCTTGTCGAGAGGTTCCCTAATATTTCCACCCCGTTAGATAAGTTACCTGATCGGCTGTCCGCCGTACTTGCTGCGGACGTAAAGAAAACTGGTGGCAAAGCCAAATTTTCGAAGGTCAAAAACAAGAATAAGGGCTTCAAACGTGGAGTCTATCGCCTTAAAGTTCGCCCTGTGGTTACGTCCAAGGCAACTGAGGCACCATCGGTGTCCAGCCAATATACTGGCAAAGCTGGCGAAAGTGCTGTTATAAGCGAATTGCTGTTTTATGGTTTCAATGCTTCTGCAATGGCTGTCGATGACGGCATTGATGTTGTTGCAAGTAAAGATAATAAGTACTTTCACATTCAGGTCAAAACAGCCAATAAATCTGACCAAGGCGGGTTCCTATTTACGATAAAGAAGAGCAGTTTTACGGCGAAGGATTCTTTTCAAACTTTCTACGTTTTCGTGATGCGGGAACTAGGTGAACACAGGTATTTCAACGACTACCTCATACTTCCAAGTAGCCAAATTCGACAATTGGTCGAGGTCGGAGTTATGAAGGAAGGGCCGTCGCTATCGCTAAGGGTCCAGCAAGATACGCGTGGACGTTATATGCTCAATGCAAAACAAGATGTGACCATTTCCGTTAATACATTCAGTCAGTTAGCGTGAGCGTATCGCAGTCAGACAAACGCATGAACTCGCCCACTGCATAGGTTTGAACCTCCAATTGCTTCGCGGAAGGTTATGCGGGCGTCATAAGGGATGCAAAAAGATCGAATCTCGAACTGACATAGGACGTTAAGTAATGAAATGGGCTTTCATCGACTACGAGAACGTAGGTAATCTCGGCAAGGCCAATCTCTCAGAGTATGAGCGGGTCATCGTGTTCCTTGGTGCCAAGCAGCCCAAGCTGGACTTCATGGACACGAAGTATGATAAACCGATCAATATGGTAGTGATTCAGCTAAAGGCCACGCAGGCGAATAACCTCGATTTCCACCTTTCCTATTACCTCGGAAAGTTCGATGCTCAGGCCGACCGAACGGTGTCGTTTGAGGTGATAAGCAACGATTCGGGTTTCTCACCGCTGATTGCCCACATCAAGTCCAGCGGGCGGGCCTGCAAGCAAGTGAAAATTGCCGGTGCGTCTGGTGAAACTCAGAAATTGATCAAAAACCTTTCGTCCAGGCCAAAAGAGAAGCGCCCTCAGAAGGTCGCAAGCCTTCGCAACCACATCGCTTCTCACCTCCGGCTTCAGGGAAACGAGGTGGCTATCCAGAAAGCTCTTAATCAACTGGTACAGGCGAAGTTTCTAAAGGTGTCTGAAACCGGTGTGGAGTATTTGGCCTGATGAGATAATGGGGCAGATCAGAAATGCCTCGCAAAGAGTGAGCCGCGCTTTGCATAAACCATCTATCTGTCCAATCTGGAGTTTAATATGAAATTCCTAATTCTCGCCATTTTCGCCGTCATTACCGCCTTCCTAATCTGGCGCAGCAAACAAAACACCGATCCCACAGAACAAGCCTGCGCCATCGAAATCGGCAACCTGCTCAAAGCCAACCCCGATGCTTCGCCGCAAGCCATTGCAGATATCTTCATAAAACACGGCATTGATCCTTCCCGATGCAAAAACGTCGGCGCAATGGTCATGCCGCAGTTACGCAAACATGGCTTAAAACCGGAAGATGCTCGCATTATGATGGGGCAGGTGAGGGCGGCTTACCCTCTCGTTCGTTAGGCCGCTGTTCAGGCCTGTTAAGGTGAGAGCAACGCCTGCACCTCGTCGCCGAGTGCCATCTCGCCCCCTTCAACCACTCTCGCGGTAATCCCGCCGTGCCCGCGCATGGCGTTATAGCCACCGGGCCCAAGCGTTGTTTCCATTTTGCTGCAGGGGTGGCATTGGCCGGTGTATTCCAGCACCACGCTGCCAATTTGAAACGTTTTGCCTTTCAGCGCCAGCAGGTTCAGGCCAGAGACTACGATGTTGCGCCGGAACACTTCGGGTTCTATGGCGTCTCGCTGTAGGAAGGAGCCAATGGTGTGAAGGTGTTCTTGCTGAATCAGGGTGACTTGGCGTTTGC
>JBLXCH010000166.1:0-6514 GCA_048265065.1 Motiliproteus sp.
TGAAGGGGCGCTATCCCAAGCTATTCCATAAGTTAGACCCTTGGGTTGAATCGCTTAACAACAAAAAGATTGACAGGTAGCGATTGTAAACTGACGCATAACATATAGGATTGACTGATTCATCAGGGGGGGCGAATGTCCTACACCAATCCGCGTCACGAAGGTCGTCTGATTCTCATCCCGAATTTGCAGGATGCCTTCGCTATCCTGCATGTCAGTGAAGCGCCTCGCGGCTCTATTGAGTCAGCGCTTGAGGGGGCTGAATCCAATCTGCTTTATAAATGCGATGAAGTCGGTTCAGGGAATGACCGTGCCCTGTTCAATTTCCCATTTTTGTTTAGTGCTAATGGCAACCCTTGGCACGAAGCGAACGACTACTTGCTGAGTCTCATGCGTGATAGGGCTCCTGCAAGTCGACGCACTGATGATGTTAGGCGTCGTGCCAGTAAACTGTTGGATTACCTCCTATTCTGTGAGGATAACAATCTGGATTGGCTCGACTTTTCCGGTGCCCGTCCTTCGCTTCGCCCGACTTACAAGTACTTCTATCACCTGATTAAAGAAGGCCGTCGCAGTAATCAGGTCATCAATCAATATACCGCTGCGGTCTATCACTTTTATAAGTACGTTTCCGAGCATTGGCATTACCTCGATCTAAAGCGTGTTGATACGATCAAGCAAGTGCGGCTTATCGTGCAGAGCCCAAAAGGCGCGAAAATCATCGATGCTGAAAAGCGCAGCCAAACGCGGCGTACGCCGCCTAGTAGCTCCGTTCCTTTGGGATTCGTGCGTGAAGATGGCGAGGATCTTCGACCTCTCTCCAATCTTGAGTTAGGCGCGCTTTTGGAGGCCATTAATGAAAAGAAATGGTCAACGATTGAGCGGTTGATTCTTCTCACGTCTCTGATGACTGGAGCTCGTAAGCAAAGTGTTTTGACCATACGCTTGAAGCATTTGAAAGGATTTACAGAAGACAAACTAGTGCCGGAATGTGCCTATAAATTGCATGCCGGCCCGCGCACAGGCATTGATACGAAATTTGACAAAACTCAAGTTCTGTATGTTCCAAAGCAACTTGCTGAAGAATTGGTCACGCTTGCACGTAGTCCGATGATGAGGAGACGGCGGGAAAAATTTCGTGCTCAATTAGAAGTCAGTCATCCCGGTCTGTTGATAGAAGAGGACGATATGTATTTGTTTCTCTCCGATCAAGGCAATTGTTATTACATGGCTTCAAATGATCCGCGTTACGCAATTGTTAGGTCGCCACAGACAGGGCAGGTGACGGAAACAATAAAGCGAAAATTGCAGAGTACAGCTTCTAGCCAATTTCCAAAAGATTTTACATATCACTGGCTGCGAGCGACTTTTGCCTATCAACTCTACCAGCGCCTGCAACCGTTGGTTCAAGAAGGCGTTTTGAAATTAGGGGAGGATATTGATTTTATTCAAAAACGTATGCATCACGAGTCTAGGGAAACAACTGAAAACTATCTAAAGTTATTCAATATGACTCACGAAAAAGTCATCGCCCAAGAGGTGTGGGAGAAGAAATTGTTTAACGGTAACTACGAAGTCATGAAATTGACGGTCCAAGAATGAGTAGTCGGCAGCTGTTAGAGCATCGCGAAAATACAAAAATTATTACGCTAAATGAGTTGGTTCAGGAGTTTTCCGAACCTGAGCGTTTGCGATTGCAGCTGACCGTTAAGGTTAAAAAGAAGCCGTTAGATATTGGTAGTTTTGCATATCTCATTCGTGGTAAGAATAAAAGTGTTCATGATGATCGCGGGACGCCATTGGTGATTGAGTCGTTCGTTGAAAGTCGTCGTGAGCTGATTGTGAGAGTTTTGGAGTCTTTTGTCGGTCTGCGTGATAAGTCAGTCTTGGCAAATTTCTTCCATACCGAATATTTTATTGATTGGTTGAACGCTGAGGGTTACCGAGAAATATTTTCCAGTAGCGTGGATGCTCAAAAGGCATATCGAGATTATACAGCGCATCTAAATCAAAAAATATCCGATAAAAAGCTGAAGCCCCGGACCGCGTCAAGCTACCAAACTAGAGCATCCAGCCTGATCAAATTACTTTATCCAGATAATAGTGTCCATATTCTTGCTGGTGCAGTAAGGATTGTTCCAGATAGAGGTTCTGCAACAGCAGGCGCTGCTCATGTCGAGTTGTATAGAGATGTTTGCTTTGCCATTGCCCAGCAGTGCAGTGATTTTATCTTGAATAAAAAACCTTACCCGCTCGTGGTTGGAGTTAGAGATTATGAAGTTGTTATATTTCCGTCCAACCGAGGCGCGAGCAGCCCATTTAAGGATGCTGCTCCTTCATATAACTCAGCTGAGCGGCGAATTGCTACGGCCGAAGAATACTTCGCGGCCTTCGAGAGGCTTGGCCGAAAAAAGCCGAGAAATTATAATGTCGCGCGCGAACTAAGAAGCTCCCAGGCATCTTTGGATGCGGCTAATGAAGATGGGCGCAACTGGCATCGTCTTAATCTAGCGAGTCTTGCGGCGAAAGCCTATGCTATCCTTTTTTTTATGATTACAGGTGCCACTCCGGCTGAATTTGAGCAGTTTAGTTACGAAGACGCACTCAAAGTTGAAAAGTCCCCTCTCAAGAAAGAGTTGTCGGCTGTGAAATTTCGGGCTGGCGGAAAGTCAACGCTTTACAACATTGGGCGGGGCTCGGGTTTGTCGCTGCTGAAAGAGTATTTAAAGCTGCGTGCGTGGATTTTGGATGGTGCGAGACATGAGCGACTATTCTTTGCAATGCCTACGTCTGGTCAGCTTAGAACTTGCAAAAGCTTTGGTGATCTTAACGTGACAAGCTCCTTAGAAAAATTTTATGAGTTTATTAGCGGGGTCTTTCTTGATCCGACTGTACCAAGACTTTCAACTCGTAAAATACGCAAGCACAAAAGCACTGAAATGCACTCTGCACGTTTGTCGCCGTCCACGGTAGCGGCATCCCTCAATCACACCGAAGCGGTGAATCTTTCTACCTATGCAGAGGCAACACCTGAACAGCAGCAATCCGAGTTCAGCCTGTTTTGGGATGCAATACGCCACGCTGCTCATGTTGTGCGTGAGCGAAGCCGCAAGGCTGTAGCAAGTAGTGTCGCAATAGCGGCGGGTCACTGCGAGGATTTCAATAAGCCGACGTCTGCCACTGATGTGGGATTGATTATAGAGCCGAACTGCCGCACCCAATATGGTTGTTTGTACTGCGAAAACTATTTATGTCACGGCGATGAGGAGGATCTGCATAAAATTCTGAGTTTGCAATACGTGGTCAATGCCGTGCGTAAATCGGCCCCCGATGCAGCGCATACTGAGGCACTTTTCAAAGAGTTATCTATCCGGATCGAGTTTATAGTCGATGCTCTTAGTGAGCGCTCTAGCTCGGTGAAACAGACAGTCGAAAAGGTTAAAGCTAAGGTGTTTGAATACGGCGAGTTAACTAAGTTTTGGGAAGTCCGGTTGGGTCGCTATGAAAAAATGGGGATCGTATTTTGAGTGCTGCTGTTCAGTCGATAGGTAGTCTTTTTTCTAGCGGCCAGTTTCCAGTCACCAGCCAGCCAGATAGTGCGGCTCAGCTGTATGGGAAGCCCGCGTCGGATTTTGTTATCTGTCGCACTGAGTATGGCAATGCAACGGCAGTGTACGGCGAGTCTGTATGGGACTTTAACCCGTACAGGCTGAGTGCAAAAAAAATTGGCCGAATACGCTTCGATATGGTGTTCGGTGATTATGGTCATGATCAGCAAGCGCTGATCGAAGAAGCCAAATATCTTCTGTATTGTCTTATTTATTTCGCTGGCGGTGGGCGGATTGGTAAGCTGAGTGCATCTACGATTATTTCATATTGGGTTGTGCTGCGCATCGCTATGAAGTTCTGCTATGCGCAGAAAAAGAAGTCAATGGTTGGTGTGCTGTCCTTGCAGCAGCTTTTTACCGTGCCTGTTTATCTAGCGGCTTTTGTTAGTGAAAGTAATTTTGACAAGACGGTTCTTAGTGGGATATTGCACGGATTGATTAGTGTGGGCGAGGAACGCCTAGGGTATGTTGTGCTGAATCCAAGAGTTTTTGATTTGAGAAGACCTGATTCTAAACAGCATCCGGTAATTCCGACACGCCTTTATTTGAATTTAATAAATATTTGTGGCGACCTGCTCGATCATCTTTACTTGGGTGTTGGGAATATTGATTCATTTATATCGTGCTTTGCTGATGAGTATTTCGGTCTTACTCCGCACCGTCAAAAATCTTTGGGGGTTGGTGGTAAGTCGCGCTATCGCCCCGGTATTCAGCAAGCAATAGAGGAATATGGTCTGGCTGCGGTTTTTGTCGGTGAGTTTGCCTGTTCCGAAAAGAGAAAGCTGCAGCGAGTCCTTCTCAAGATGCAGTATGTGGTGAGAATGGTGATACACCTATATACCGGCATGCGTGATCAAGAGGTGATGCGTATGTCTTATAACTGCTTATCTGATCAAGTCGTGAGATGTTCAGTGGTTGATGATCAAGGTTTTATGCGCGATCAACCGCAATCAGTACACATATTATCGACTACCACGAAGTTTAGCGGTTACAAGAAAGAAAGCGCATGGTTCGCGGCAGGCGAAGTCGTCAAGGCGGTCGAGGTTGGCCAGGCGATTTGTCGTGGTTTAGCCCGGCTCTATAGGATTGAACTGGATGATCGTTGTCCGCTATTCATCAATCCGTCCGTCCTGTGTAAAACGAAGAATTGTGCAGAAGTTGGTGTAACAGACTTTACATTGAGAGCAACGATGGGCAGTGCTTTGAAATCCTTATCGATTCAATCAGAGGATTTACAAGAGTTGGCTCAGAGCGACCCTTCTCGTGACTTTTACAATGAGCCAGATTTTGCAGTAGGCCAGCCCTGGCCGCTGACTAGCCATCAATTCCGACGTTCGTTGGCCTTCTATGGAAGCAGTAGCGGCTTTCTCTCGCTACCGACTCTGCGAGCGCAGTTCAAGCATATGACCATTCAGATGGCGCGCTATTATGCGAATGGCTTTGATAACTTGCGCACCATTTTTGGCTACTATGACGAGAAGAAAAAAGACTTTGTGCTACCATATAACCACTTTGCTTTCGAGTTCCAGATGGCCATGCCGATGTCGGTGGCCAATCAGTTGATTGCAGATCTGCTGTTCAAAGAAGAACCGCTGTTTGGTGGCACCGGTTCATACATGCAGAGGCAGAAAGAACGTGTTGAAGCTGGCGAGATAAAGATTGAAGATATTCGTGCCGATACAGAGCTTCGGGTGAAGAACGGTGCAATTAGCTATCGGCCAACGCTACTCGGTGGTTGCACCAAGGTGGGCCGCTGCGATTCCTTCATGCTCGGTGACTATACTGAATGTTTGTCCTGCGAGGGTGCGATTATCAAGCCCTCCAGGTTAAGTGCGGCCATTGAGGATGCGAAAAACGAGTTGTCAAACTACGCAGAAGACTCAGGCGAATATCAAATTGTGAAGGGCGATATTGAGCGCCTAATGGTTTTCAAGACTCGCCTGATCGACACTGTGGAGCTTTAGTCATGAAGTCTGGTGAAGGAATAAGCAAGGGGGTTGGTGCCTGTCAGGAAGCTTTGCAGCGCCTTCTCGATGGGAAGCCTTTTATGCCCGAGCATGTAGGGCTAGACCTATCCAAACTTACCGCGAGCATCGTCAGTCATGAGGCTGGATTTGACCGTGGTTATCTGAAAAAGTCTCGCAAAACACATTTGCCATTACTCGCAAAGATCGAGGCTTGTCGTGCTGAGGCTGACAAGGGCTGCGGCTCATCAAGTGGTAAAAGCATTAAACGTTTAGCAGATAAAGTTTTGTTTTTAGAAAAAGAGCTGGCGATGGCCAGTTCGCAGCGTGATCGAGCGCTTACACAGAACCTCCAGCTATGGGCGCGCGTGAGAGAACTGGAACTAGCTGAGCGTCAGAACAAGTCACGCCGGGTTCGGCTACATCATTGATAGATTTACGCCTCCTCGACAGCATCACAAGCGTCGGGGAATGTTCTAGCTAGTAGTCTGGATAATGAGGTTAGGGCCGACAGCATTAATGCAATTTCAAGCCTTCTTGAGCGCCAGCGTCGATCAGGTGGGCTAAAGCTCTGACGCCTGAGGCAGTAGGCCGCATGGATCGCATGCAAGCACGCTTGCGATGCGATACAGCTTCTCGACGGTGATGTTGACCTCGCCACGTTCGATCCGCCCTACGTAGCTGCGGTCGATATTGCACGCCAGCGCCAGTGCATCCTGGGAAATCCGGCAGGCCTTCCTCTGCACTCGGATGCGTTCCCCTAACGCTTTCGCCAACTTATCCATGACCGTCTCAATTCAACTTGAGGCGGCACTATCGTGCGTTTGCGGACGCACAGGCCACGGATTATAATCCGCATTTCTTTCGCGCTAACTCTTCTGGTGCCTCAATGAAATCGGCCTCGTTTATCCTCGACAGGCGTCTGTATGAGCTGCTTCAGGA
>JBLXCH010000167.1:0-6374 GCA_048265065.1 Motiliproteus sp.
ACAAATCGTGCCTGTTGACCGGGACTCCACGGGGCTGATATCCCTTATTTTGCTGATGCTTGCCGTGTCAACGGTGCCTGTAACGGGTCTCGAACCAAATTTCACACGGGCTGAAGACCCGCCCCCGGGCACCACTAAATCGCTGAAATAGTTGATTTATTTGGTCTGTTGAGATCTCAGAGCTTAGGTCCTAAAAGGTCATACACGGTTATACACTTTTCTCATAGATCTGATTTGGGCCAAGATTCCAAAAATCGAATAACTTGGATCAAGCACCTTCGTAAGGGGCTGTTGATCTACAAGACCGACCGCAGTCCGTACTACTACATTCGACATAGGGACCCGATTGCGGGCAAATATGTTCATAGGTCGCCCAAAGAGACGGTGCGTCTTGAAGCCACTGAAGTCGCTTATGAATTTGCTGACACATACCGTAGAAAAGCCAACAGCGACCACGCACAGAAGAAGGCCACAAGCTTCGAGCATTAGTAAGCGTTGCATCTAGCCCCCTAGTTGCCCCCTAAACCTGCGGGTAGTCCAAATGGTATTCAGGCCCCCGGTAACAAACAGGAGGTCAGAATGGCGGAATACGAGGTTTGGGGCTTCACAATTCGAAAGTCAGCTTCCGGAAAGAACATCTGGCCCAACGAGTTGAAGTGGGAGGCCACTCGACGCATCCGGGAAGAAGGTCAGTCAGCCGGAGATGTAGCTGCAGAGATCGGCGCTCATGAATGCCTCGTCCGCAAATGGTCGGTTGCAGATCGGCGAAGCCGAGGTGAAAAAATCCATGTGGAAGGTCCGGCATTTGCCACTGTGAGCGTCGAGGGCGACGCCCCCAGTGTGAAACCGTCTTCACCAATCGGCGGTAGCCAAGCAGGCTATGGGCGTATTCTCTGCGGAAGCGTGGCTATCGAGTTCCCTCTGGGGATTACCGAGAACGAGCTTGTGAAGCTCGTACAAGTCGCGGGGCAACTCCAATGATTGCGCCGTCGAACACCTACAAGATCTACATCGCCACGACACCTGTCGATTTCCGAAAGGGCATGGATGGTCTGGCAAACTATGTACTGAGCAATTTCGACCTCGACCCGCTGTCCGGGGCATTTTTCGTTTTCAGATCGAAAGGCCGCGACAAGATTAAGGTTTTGATGTGGGACGGTACTGGCCTTGTGCTGATCTACAAACGCATTGAGGGTGCGGGCTTCGTCTGGCCAAAATTAACGGAGGCAAACATTTCCATGACCAAGGCCCAGTTCGAAGCCTTGTTCGAAGGCCTCGACTGGAGGCGTGTCCAGTCTGCGAACTACCATCGCCCAAAGGTTGCCTAGCTTCACTGAATACAGCGGCGCGCTTGATGCTTTCTGATTGGAGTGGGTATCGAAGGTAGCGGTGGTCCCAAAGCGCGTTGAGACCTGCTGAGTAGAATAGCGAATCGGTGGGGTTGTCTCGTTCTCCCTGCCGCATCTTGGCTGCATTCCAATATGGCCTCCCACACAAATAGCCCAAGCTTTAATCAGAAATTGTAACGTAAAATCATCATGTTACGCGAGATCACAGGAATTCCTCTATCGAACTAGCTAATTGCAAAATTCTCTCTCTGGCACCTCTTTCAAGGTTGCAAGACCTCCGCATACGCCGCATCCAAATCATACCGAAACGCAGGGAAGCTCACGCGTCCGCCTTTGTTAACGAAAGGCGCAGCGTCTCGCTGCGTTCGGAAGATGAAAGACTCAATCGACAGCCTAACGGCTGACATCTTGGCCTCCGAATGCGTAAGCGCTCGCCACTTTGCTGATCGAGCGGAAGCGCTGTGGCGGGACGGTCAAATTGAGATCAGAGGCCTCCGTACTGAGCTAGAAAAGGCAAAGACGCGCAGCAAGATGAAGGATAGGAAGATTAGCGAGCTTGAAAGACAGATCGCTAACCTAAAGAAAATCGTCTTTGGCGCAAAAGCAGACCGCAATCCGAATAAGGATCAACTGCAAAAAGGCGATGGCCCATCTGACCAGTCAGCCCCGGGGCATACTCCCAATAGTGCAACGCCAAACTCTGGGAACGATCTGCATGGTCATAGGCAGACACCAAGACGTTTGGCTCCGCGCAATCGAAACGGTCGCGGCAAACGCGAGTTTCCAAAGCACCTAGAACGGTTCGAAATTTACATGGGTACGCCAGACAAAAAATGTCCCTGTGGATGTGGTGGGTCGATACGGGGATATGACATCAACGAAACGTTGGAAATGGTCCCGGCGCGTTATTATGTGGCCGTTCGCAAATACCCAAAATACCGATGCCGTGCGGCAGACAAGGTGGTGGGAACACCTTTCATACCACGTATCTTCCCTCAAACTACCATGAGCAACGGATTCTTAGCGAATGTGATTTTCATGCGTTTCGGTGCCCAACTGCCGTGGTATCGGCAGGAGGGGCTACTGAAGGCAAGCGGCATCGACCTCAATCGCAGCACCTTGATGACTTGGTCGAACCGGATAGCCATACAAGCTCTTCTGCCCCTCTACGAATTGCTAATGCGCGAACTGCTTCATAACAGTGCGCGCCTCTTCATGGATGAAACTACCATTCCGATGCTCGCGCCGGGCAAGGGGCAAACCATCACAAGCCACCTTATCGCAATTCACCGCGATGATCGTTCCTTTGGTGGCAATCTGCCCCCTATCGTCGCGTATGTTCCCAGCAAGACCAGAGCGATGTATAAAATTCATCAACTTCTCAGCGGTTGCAATGCAATCGTGCAGACGGATGCTTACGCGGGCTACGGACAATTGGGGCGAGAAGGGACGGATGTTGAAGGCATCGTCAACCCGAAATGCTGGGCACACACGCGAAGGTATTTCACTGATGAGTATAAGCGAAACAAGACGGAAGACGCCAGAATAGTGATCGAGTTGATCGCAGAGCTTTATGCTGAGGAACTGAAGATAAGGGGCAAGCCGCCCTTTGTTCGGAAGGCTCACCGCCAGAAATACAGCGCACCCGTACTTGCTCGGTTAAAGGCATTCCTTGATGAGTGTTCAGGTCGTCACCTGACAAAAGGCGGCATGGCGAAGGCGATCAACTATGCGCAAAAGCTCTGGCCAGATTTGGTTCTCTTCGTCGATGACGGTCGTATTGATCTTGACACCAACCCAGTGGAGCGGATGTTCAAGCCGTCGATTTTGCTGCGCAAGAACGCGCTGTTCATGGGCAGCGACGAGGGTGCGGAGGCGTGGGGGATTTTGTCCTCCATCGTTGAGACCTGCAAACTCAATGGGGTGAATGTCGAACTGTACCTGAATTGGGTGCTGGACCAGATTGCAACCAAGCTGCCTCGCAGCGAGTACGACAAGCTGCTGCCCTGGAACGCTCCGCAGGAGTTGTTGGTTGGCCGATAAAACGCCACAGGCCGAAATGGGTGGCAAGATTATCCGTTGTATCCACGATCTTTTTGTTGCCCGCTGGGGTCACACGTTAGATTGTGATGGCTACGTTGAAACCTCCAAAGATTGTGGCGGTTGAACCACCACCTCTAACAGCGTGCCTACTATGGATACGCGAATGGCGCAGGAATAGTCGGTAAGGAGTTAACATCAGTGCGATCCGAGGAAGAGTGCTTTCAGGAGCTTATAGAACTGTGCCGAAGTCCGGGCTTTGCACACGCAATCGCGATTCTCTGTTTCCGAGACAATTGGATCGGATTCAAAGACCAGATGACCGGCAAACTGATTGCGGACAGGAAATCACCGCAACGTCTAGTACGAACTGAGATTGCATCGTTAATCGGCGGGCTGCTTGGAGGCCCCGGGTCCATTGAACTCCCTGATCAAGCAGTGATCGCGCAGTATCTAGAGCGAGCAGAGCGCCTCCTTGAAGAAATTCATCAATGCATGGTCAAAGATGCTTTCTCCGGTTGGGAGGCGGATACCTCCCCCCTTTCAACGGGAGAGGCGATCAGAGAAGCGGCCTTTTACGCCACCGAAAGCGCTTACGCATTTCAGTACAGCGCTTTTGCGGAAATGCGTTACCAGCAGGATGAGCAATGGCTTGCCGACAACGTAGGATTTACCCTCGAAGATGCCAAGATCATCGCTGATGCGATTGTTGGCATCCAGTCTCAAAAGGCGCAGGATCACCTTGAAAGTCTTAGGCATACTGACCCGAAGCTTTGGACGATGCTTCCAGCATTCGAACTAGAGCAAGGAGCGCTAGTTACTGCTTCAGGCTTGTCAGCAAAAACTGTCGAGAATTTCTTCGATGCTTTCACTTGTGATGTCAGTTTCGATAATGCGGTTTTTCAATCTGTAACTGACTTCAATATTATCTCAGCGCGCCCCATCGTCCTCTTGGATGGACGACACTATCTGTTTCAATACGTCAGCCTCACTGAAGCAGTTTATGAGTGCCCAGCTCATTGGATGTACCAAGACGCATCATACAGGGCGGCGGCATCTAAAAACAAAGGCAACTTCACAGAGGAAATGACCTTTCAGTTCTTAAAAAGAATTTTCGGTGAAGAGCACGTCTACCAGAACTTGGATCTTTTTGATGGTGCGAATAAGGTTGGTGAAATAGATGTATACGTTTCTTTTGGTGAGATCGGGATCATCTGTCAATGCAAGTCACAAAAGCTGACGGCCGCTTCGCGGAGCGGCAATTTGGTAAAAATTCAAAAAGATTTCCAACTTGCAATTCAAGAAGCTTATGGCCAGTGCCGAGCGTGTTTTGATGGGCTTCAAGTTCAAAACGTAGTTGTAAGGGACGCGGCCGGAAATGTGGTCGACCTGAAAAGGCCAGAGAGAGTGTTCCCGATTACGGTTATTTCGGATCACTATCCGGCATTGAGTATTCAAGTTCGACAATTCCTGAAGACCAATTCTGCCGAAGGATTTGAAAACCCGCTCTGCGTCGACCTTTTCACTCTAGACGTTCTCTCGGAACTGGTTTCTTCTCCCATCCGGGTCTTAGCATACTTAGAGCGCCGTTCTCTATACTACGACCGGATAATGACGACCAACGAATTGGCCGTGCTCGGTCATTTCCTAAAAGTAAACCTTTGGCTCGAAGGTGAATATGACCTCTTAAACTTGGACGACAGTTTAGCAAGCGATATTGACGCCGCAATGATTGTGCGGCGGGAAGGCCTTCCGGGGCAAGATACTCCGGAAGGACTACTGACGCGCTTTAAGGACAAATTTGTCGTTCGTGTGATCGATGATGTTGATCGTAATCCAAATGCGCTCTGTGTTGAATTAGGGCTGTCTCTTCTTGAGATGGGAGAGGACGGTATCAACCAAATTGAGGGGTTGGTCTCAAGAATGGCGGCAAGGGGAAGAGGCGATGTCACTCTGCCTATGGAAAATCGCTCGTCCGGCCTGACCATCCATTGCAATTCTGATCCCCAGTTCATTGCAGAGCCTACGTTGCGTAAGCATATGCTACGTCGCAATTATTTTCAGAAGGCGGACAAATGGTTGGGGCTTAAGGTTGATCCTTTGACCAAGCAAGTGCATTTCGGCGCGTATGTTCGGCAGAAGCATGCATTTAACTATGAGCTAGAACAAATGATGGCTGGAGCGCCGCCCATGGTCAAAACCGAGGATGTCTTGCGGGGGGGAGGACGACGAAAAGTTGGACGAAACGAGAAGTGTCCGTGCGGGAGCGGCAAAAAGTACAAGCGTTGCTGTGGTAATGGCTAAGCTCGGGACATTGGTAAGATGCCAACGGTTGTCGCGCTTTTCACCCTGAGCGTAGGGCGGCGCCACGACCGGGGCGGTTGTAGTTAAAGGCTGAATGCAGCCACTACGCTGCGCGTCGCATGAACGGTCCGCTTAATGTTGAATGCGTGAAAATCTATGCCCCGTATTGGCGCTTAGCGCCAATATACAAGGGGGTCAGCGTCGCTAACAGACCTCAAATCGGGGGGCAGATGCAACGCTTACGAGCATTACGCCAAGAAGCTCATGGGCATTCAAAAAGGTAAGTCGAAGTGGTCAGAAGGTGACAACAAACTCTTGAACCGATCCAAGGATGGCTTGATCTGCTACTTTGGAGAGTATGACGTGACCAAGATCACGACGGGGATGGTTCGTGATTACCTGATTCACTTGGATGAGAACCGAACAAAACGGCTCGCAGAATCAACCAAGGCAAAACACACGATCATCATTCGCAAAGTTGTGGCTCTGGCGGTCGAAGACGGCCTACTGAACGTGATGCCGGTCATGCCGAAACAGAAGACCGTCGATACGCTGATCAGCCCCACCCAATTGGTCCATTTTGAATGTTAGTGCATGATCGGCCTCGGTTCCATCGGGACGATGGATTCCGTGGTCGGTGAGCGGTAGCCCAGGGCACTGTGTGGTCGTTTGGTATTGTAG
>JBLXCH010000168.1:0-6245 GCA_048265065.1 Motiliproteus sp.
CCCTCAGTGAGAGATTTGACCGGACGCCCTTTCCAAAGCTCCGAACGGTCGATCAGAACCAGCCCACGCTGGCCCGGCGTCGTCGGTTTATACGACTTAAGTGCCATGCTTTCTGTCTTCCGTTTAGCGTGCAGTGCCTTAGGTTCTTGTCTTTGGCACCGCTATGTTAAAGCCCCCTGACGTGCCGCGTGCGGCGGTTCAGGTGACCGATGTAGAGGGCCCCGAAGGTCCCAGGTTCGTCAGCATCCCGACAAAAGTAACAGCCCCGGACGAATCCGAGGCCTTCAGGATTGGAGCCATGTAGCAGCGTGCGCTCAAAGAGGCAAGCGATACTCTCAGTCCACTTTAGCCTTTTAACGTCTGGCCCTTTGGATATTCCAGCCCCCACCCCGCAACCGCTCAGAAACACCTTGGAGTTGAGCGGCGACTGTGGAATTCTAATAAGCATTCAGCCACCCACCGTCAAATGAGCAACATGAGCAATAAGATAATTTTTTCACCGGAATCCAGCATCGGAAACGTGTCTGCGGAAACAGATGATGAATTCCTCTTCAAGTGCTTCGTCGACCATCCTGCACTTGCATCCATTAGGGACATGGGGAATGCAAAAATGTTCCTGCTCGGCAGTACTGGTGTCGGCAAGACCGCCTTCCTCCGTATGATCGAAAAGAATGAAAATGCGAAATTTCTTGAGCTGCAAGAACTCTCGATGAGTTACCTCTCCAACAGTGATACGATACAGTTCTTGAGAAAGATTGACGTTGATATTTCTTTTTTTCTTCAGGCGTTATGGCGCCATGTGATCTGCATTGAACTAATAAAAATGGCTACCAATATTGAAGGCCAAAGTGATGCAAAGGGTTTCCTCTCAAAACTATTCAACCGTGGACAGGAAGATGCGACGCGAAAATTTTTCCTAGACTTCGTTGAGAAAAATCAAGGTAACTTTTGGAATACCATCGATGAAACCGTGATTGAAGTTGCGAACAGACTTGAAAAAGACATCAACGCAGAGTTTGGTGTCGAAATTCAAAAAGCTTCCGCACGGGCCGGATATTCGCGGGGGCTAAGCGAAGAAAAGAAAACTCAATTTCAGCAAAGAGCAAAGAAATTTGTCAACCCGTCGCTCCTCGCTGAGTTATCTAAAGTCATCAACGGACTTTCCCAATACCTTTCGGAAAGACCTGACAAATACTACATTCTGATTGATGGACTTGATGAACACTGGATAGAACCAGAAATCAAGAACACGATCATTCACTGCTTATTCGAAGCATGCAAAGGCCTACGAAAGATTCGAAACCTCAAAGTAGTGGTGTCCATTCGGAATGACGTATATGAAAAAATGAACATGGAATACCCACCTTCGCAAGGGCAGCTCGAGAAAAATGAGGACTATATTGTTCGCATTAAGTGGACTCGGGAACAACTTTGGGAACTAGTCGAGAAGCGGATCGGCCATCTATATCGATGGAAGTACACCAAGGACAACGTACACTTTGTAGACCTTTTTAAGACTAGCTACGACAACAAGAAACGCAGCTGGGTTTACATTGTAGAACGTTCTTTGATGCGTCCACGCGACGTAATCAAGTATGTCAACTTTTGCTTTAGCACCGCAGAAGGAAAGTCAGAAATTAGCAAGACTGATTTCAGAAATGCAGAAAAGGTATATTCGGATGATCGATTGGAGGCTCTGATCTCTGAATGGTCTCCTGTTTTCCCCGGAATATCGATTATCCTCAACCTACTCTCAAACAGAGCGACATACTTTCAGATTAGCGACTTTTGCCACACAAAATTTGTGGAGGAACTTGCATTAATTTTTGCCGAAAATGAAGCAGCTCAAAGAGACCAAATGTGGGGGATCATAGAAGACGCGGTAAAAGCCGATGGATCATTTGACCCTTTAGAGTTTTGCCGTGAGATATTTCATAGGCTTCACTTAGTTGGGGCCGTTGGACTGAAGTTGTCTTCCTCATCTGCTTGGCACTGGGTCCACCTTACACATAAACCAATACCCAAAAACTCAATCACTACAGACACCAAAGCCACAATCCATCCAATGCTCTGGCGTGCATTTGAGAACACAGAAACCAAAGAGCATAAGTCATAGCACCCCCAACGAAAAAGACCCCCGCTTTCGCGAGGGCCTTCGATCTTTTTTAAAGGAACAGATCTCAGAGTCCGGTGGACACGTCGATGGTGTTGCCTTCTTCCAGGGTCACATAGGCTTTCTTCACGTCCTTGCGACGGCCGATCTGGCCGCGGAAACGCTTGACCTTACCCTTGGTGATGGTGGTGTTGACCGCTTTGACCTTCACACCAAAGAGGGTTTCAACCGCCTCTTTGATCTGGGGTTTGTTGCTGTCGATCGCCACTTCGAACACCACTGCGCCGTTTTCGGACGCCATGGTGGATTTCTCGGTGATGATCGGCTTGCGGATCACGTCGTAGTGTTCTGCCTTCGCGCTCATTTCAGTCGAGCCTCCAGTGCTTCGACACCCGCCTTGGTGATCACCAGGGTGTCACGCTTCAGGATGTCATAGACGTTTGCACCCATCGTCGGCAGGATATCCAGACCGTCGATGTTACGCGATGCTTTGAGGAACCCTTCGTTCACGGCTGCACCGTCGATGACCAGCGCGCGTTTCCAGCCCAGGTTTTTCACCTGCTTGGCCAGAGCAGCGGTCTTGCCCTCTGCGGTTGCGTCCTCGATCACGACCAGTTCACCCGCTTTCGCCTTGGCGGACAGCGCGTGGCGCAGGCCCAGCTTGCGGAACTTCTTGGTCAGCTCGTGGCCGTGGCTACGCGGGGTCGGGCCCTTGTAGATACCACCTTTGCGGAAGATCGGCGCGTTACGGTCACCGTGGCGTGCGCCGCCGGTGCCCTTCTGGCGATAGATCTTCTTGGTCGAGTAGGAGGTTTCCGAGCGGGTCTTGACCTTGTGGGTACCGGCCTGCGCGTTGTTGCGCTGCCAGCGGACCACACGGTGCAGGATGTCCGCACGCGGCTCCAGACCGAACAGGTCTTCGGACAGTTCGATGTCGCCTGCCTTGCCGCCGTCGAGTTTGATCACATCAAGTTTCATGCTTCACCACCTTCCGCGGGAGCTTCCGCCGGTGCTTCGGTTGCTGCTGTCTTCAGAGCCGCCGGGAAGGGCAGACCTTCGGGCGCTTTCTTCTTGACGGCATCCTTGACGGTTACCCAACCGGATTTCGGACCAGGTACGGCACCTTTGATGAACACCAGGCCACGGTCGGCGTCGGTCTTGACGACTTCCAGGTTCTGGGTGGTCACGCGGGCAGCGCCCATGTGGCCGGCCATCTTCTTGCCTTTGAAAACCTTGCCGGGATCCTGACACTGACCGGTCGAACCGTGCGAACGGTGCGAGATCGACACACCGTGCGACGCACGCAGACCGCCAAAGTTCCAGCGCTTCATGGCGCCTGCGAAACCTTTACCGATCGAGGTGCCGGTCACGTCCACTTTCTGACCTGTCAGGAAGTGTTCGGCCGAGATTTCGGCGCCAACTTCGATCAGGGCATCGGCGGGTACGCGAAATTCAACCAGCTTACGCTTGGGTTCAACCTTTGCAGCGGCAAAGTGGCCACGCATCGCCTTGGAGACGCGCTTCACTTTGGCCGAGCCTGCGCCCAGCTGAACGGCGGTGTAGCCGTCTTTGTCTTCGGTGCGTTGCGACACGACCTGCAGACCATCCAGGTGAAGAACGGTCACAGGGATCTGCTTGCCGTCTTCCATGAACAGCCGGGTCATGCCGACTTTCTTTGCGATAATACCAGAGCGCATATTCATTACCCTCCGATCTTACGACTGCAGCTTGATCTCGACGTCCACGCCAGCGGCGAGGTCGAGCTTCATCAGCGCGTCCACGGTCTGGGGAGTCGGATCAACGATGTCGAGCATGCGCTTGTGGGTGCGGATCTCGAACTGGTCACGGGATTTCTTGTCGACGTGGGGGCCACGCAGAACGGTGAATTTCTCGATCTTGTTCGGAAGCGGGATCGGGCCACGAACCTGCGCGCCGGTGCGCTTTGCAGTGTTCACGATTTCCTGGGTGCTGGCGTCCAGCACGCGGTAATCGAAAGCCTTCAGCCGAATGCGAATGTTTTGACTTTGCATTTCGTCAGCCTTTTATAGGCGTTGGAGTTGAGAGGAGGGCCCACGACCACCGCACACCCTCATCGAACCCAAAAGGCGGGAATCACCCCGCCTTGATATTCTCATTGAGAACTCGCGCGTCTTAAGCCTGCAGCGGCGGTATTGCAAGGATAAATGAGGCCCGCGCGATTGCCCCACGCGTTGGGAACACCCCAAAAGCGTTTTCGGCGTTCGGGCAAGGTCACCCCCAGAAATCTGGCCGTCCCGTGTTAAAAACTGACGCAGGGCGGCCAGTGGCCCTAGTGGCGCCCTCCAAGTCCGGTTAATCTTGCGCAAAGCCTCACAACGGACAACCCAATAGTGCCGCCTCACAGCCCCGAAACCGAGCAAGTTCTGCTGATTGCGCGCAGTATCGCTGGTGAAACCGGTCATGCGCTCCTGGCGCGCCTGGTTGAGGCCCTGAGCGAGCATCTGGATGCAGCCTTCGTCGCAGTCACCTATGGCGAAGGGGTGCCACCCACCCACGCGCGGGCGCTCTACGCTCTGCAGGACCACAAGGTTGCTCGCGGGATACGCTACGAATTGCAAGGCACCCCCTGCGCCCGGGTATATGCCGGGGAGGTGGTGATCATCCCCTGCGGGATTGCCGACCTTTATCCCCGCGAAGCGAGGTTTGAAGGCTACATAGGGATTCCACTTCGCGACACCACTGGCGAGGTCACCGGTCATCTGGCTGTATTTTCCAACCAGGAGATCAAGGAATCCGAGATCGCCACTGCGATATCGACGATTTTTGCCCTGCGTGCCGAAGCCGAATTGCGCCGCCTCTCCGTGGAAAAGGAACGAAAGAAGCTAATCGCGGATCTCGCGCGGATGAACCGACGCCTGCAACAGGGCTATTCCGAAGTGCGGCGCGAAAACGCGGAAAAGATCGCGCTCATGGGGTTGATTGCCCACGATCTGCGCAGCCCGCTGGCCGCCGTGCTGTCCCAGGCCGAACTGGGACTGATCAGAGCCCGCACAGAAACACCGGACACAGTCCGGATTGAAACTGCGTTTCAGAAGGTCATCGACAATGCGGACCGGATCGCGCAGTTGATCGACGCGACGCTGGACCGGGCCAGGGTCGAAGGCGAAGCGCTGCGCCTGGACCGCAAGCCGGTCGATCTGACCGGGTTGCTGCACATTGCAGCCGAAGCCAACCGGGAAGAGGCTGCACGCAAATCGATTGCCCTGTCCGTCGACCCTCCGCAACGGACCATCGCAGAGGTTGATGAAACACTGGTCATCTCTGCCATCGACAATCTGATTAGCAACGCCGTGAAATATACCTATCCCGGAGGCGAGGTCCGGATTTCGGTCGCGCAGGAAGGTGAAAGCGTCACCGTTGCCGTCTCCGATACCGGTCAGGGCCTGACGCCAGACGACCTGACGCGCGCCTTCGGCCGTTTTCAAAGGCTTTCCGCGCAGCCAACGGATGGTGAAAAGTCCACTGGCCTGGGACTCGCGAATGTACGCGAAATTGCCTGTGCGCATGGCGGCAGCGCTCATGCCGAAAGCGAAGGCCCTGGAAAGGGAAGTCGTTTCGTTCTGACGCTGCCCTGCAATCCGGACATTCAGCCCGCGCCCTGAGCCTAAGGCGTTCTGTCGTCTCAACCAAGAATACACCGGCCCGCAAAACCGCCCGGACGCCCCGCGTTTGTGCTGCGTCTGGGCCGCGCCCGACCAGGTCTCCGGGCGCGTGCCTGATCCGATCAAATCTGCCCGAGGCCAAACGGTTCCATCGGCGAAGCGGCCCCTGCCCTGCTCAGCTTTGTGCACATAGAAAGAGGGCCTTCCGAAGGAGGCCCTTTCCATTAGCAATCAGGAGACCTGGTTGCTCGATGATCTTCGACACAGTCTTTCTGGTGCGTCTCGGGATCAGCGCGTTCAAACAAAAAGGGCGCCACTGGGGCGCCCTTTCCGTTTGATCATTCGCGAGTGCGAATTACTCGATGATCTTCGACACAACGCCAGCGCCGACGGTGCGGCCGCCTTCGCGGATGGCGAAACGCAGACCGTCTTCCATAGCGATCGGGGCGATCAGTTCAACTTCGAACTTCAGGTTGTCGCCCGGCATCACC
>JBLXCH010000169.1:0-6242 GCA_048265065.1 Motiliproteus sp.
GACGACGTCCCCGAGCGCATCGCCAAAATCATGGTCGATGGCAACCCGGTCGCCTGGTTCCAGGGGCGTATGGAGTTCGGTCCGCGCGCCCTCGGCGGCCGCTCCATCATCGGCTGCCCCAGCGTGCCGGGCGTGGCCGACCGCATCAACGAGCAGATCAAGTTCCGCGAGCGCTGGAGACCCTTCTGCCCTTCGATGCTCGATACCGTCGCGCCGCAGATGCTCAAGGTCGACCATCCCAGCCCCTTCATGACTTTCACCTTCGAGGTCAATGAAGGCTGGAAGGAGCGTGTCGGCGAAGTCGTCCACGAAGACGGCACCTCCCGCGCCCAGGTGCTCAAGCGCGAATACAATCCGCGCTGGTACGACCTGATGCTGGAGCTGGAAAAGCTGACCGGTAATGGCGTCTCGCTTAACACTTCCCTCAACCGCCGCGGCGAACCCATGATCTGTTCGCCGACCGATGCGCTGAACATGTTCTACGGCTCGGACCTGCAGTATCTGATCATGGAAGATGTGTTGGTGGTGAAGGATGGGATGAGCCGGTATGAGCCCAGCTGAGCCGCTTATTAGCGTCGTCATTCCAGCCTATAACTATGCGTCGACTCTGCCGCGTGCGGCGGAGTCGGTGCTGGTGCAGCTAGATGACACTGTTGCTGAGCTGGTCGTGATCGATGATGGTTCGACCGATGACACGCCGCAGGTAATCGAAGCGCTTCTAGCCAGCTGGCCCGGTCGGTTCCGTGCGTTGCGCAAGGAAAACGGCGGCTTGGCGTCTGTGCGCAATAGAGGCAGCCGTGAAGCCAGGGGATCGTATCTGGTTTTTCTCGACGCCGATGACGAGATGGCTCCCGGGGCGCTGGAAGCGCTGGTGCAGCACATCGAGCGGCACCCCGAGACGCGTATGGTCATCGGTGGTCACGATGCGATCTTGAGCAACGGCAAGCGTCGCTCCTATATCCCTCCCACTCTGCCGGAATCACGCCTGGACAGGCTGCGTGGTTACCTGCTGGACAAGCGGTTCGCGTTGTCCAACGGAGCCTGCGCCATGCATTGCGAGGTGTTTTCGCGCGGTGGCTATCCCGAGCAATTCCGTAGTGCAGAAGATATCCCGGTATTCAGTCAGGTGCTGGCCAATTATCCGTGCACAGTGCTGGCGCAGCCCTTGGCTGTGATTCACAAACATGACGACAGCCTTCGACATCAGTTCAGTCATGCCAAAGCCGGAGGCTTGGCGTTGGTTGATGAAGTCTTTTCACCGCAACGGCTGGA
The DNA here is from genome assembly GCA_048265065.1 of Motiliproteus sp. GTDB lineage: Bacteria > Pseudomonadota > Gammaproteobacteria > Pseudomonadales > Balneatricaceae > Motiliproteus. Next base: position 1,273 of record JBLXCH010000169.1, read on the forward strand.
CGAAGAATTTCAAATATTGAAAAGGGAATTTACTGTGCAGCGATGCCTATCATTGTTTCGCAGCGCTTATTTGGCCGGTGATGCTGCCGCCGCCAAGGAGTACTTTCGTACGGCGTTACGGTATGACCGCCGTGTACTGTTGAATATTTCCTATACGCGCAAGGCGCTGCGATTGTGGCTGGGCAGTTAGTGATGACTCGCAAGATCAAAGTTTTACAGCTGCAAAATCGTTATAACGTCAATGCCTCGGATCTTGCCGAACAAGTAATTCAAGGGTTGCCTACGCAGACCTACGAGGTAACCACCTTATTTCTGCGTGGCCGACCTAGGTCTGGCGAGCCTGAAAGCCGGGCGGCACGCTCGGTGTATTTCGACTTGAACAGCGCTTCGACCAAGGGGCTGCGTCTCAAAGCGCTTTGGCTGCTTTACAAGCATTGTCGTGCTCAAGGCTACGATGTGGTCATTGCTCATCGTTTCAAGCCGATCAATATGATGATGCTGCTGAATATCTTTTTGCGCATACCTGCCTGTGTCGGTGTCTTGCATGGGCTTGGCGAGTATGAGCGCCCTTATCGACGCTGGGAAAGTCGCGCCTTGATTAGTAAAGCTTGGCGAATGGTGGGGGTTTCCCGCGCTGTTTGCGATGACTTGATCAACAGTGGTGCGGGTTTCAAGCCGTATAACGTTCGCCAGATCAACAACGCTATCGATATTTCTCGTGCCGAACGCTTGCAGCATACCAAACTGCAGGCGCGTAAGCTGCTGGGTTTGCCAGAGGATGCATTTGTGATCGGCACTATCGGCCGATTGGTCCCGGTTAAAGGGCATATTCAGTTGCTGCAGGCGTTCAGCGAGATAAAGGACGATTGTCCTCAAACGCTACTGGCCATTATTGGCGAGGGACGCTTACGCGAAGAAATGGAAGCGGTAATCCAGGCCCGTAATTTGGATGGCCGAGTACATTTATTAGGTGCAAAGGACGATGCCCTGCAATATGTCAGAGCCTATGATGTTTTCGTTATGTCTTCTATCAGTGAAGGCTTGCCTCTGGCGCTACTCGAGGGGATGAGTGCCCGCTTGCCGGTTGTCGGCTCGGATATCGATAGCATGCGGCCAATTCTGGAGGACAGCGGTGGTCGTATTTATCCCGTGGGCCAGTCAGCAATATTGGCGGAGCGGCTGCGGGAAGTTGTTTTGCTTACACCCCAGGAGCGCACAAAAGAGGGGCAAAGAGCATACGAGTACCTTTGTCGCGCCCATGCTATTGAGGATTTCCGTAAGCAGTACCGAGATCTGCTCGAAGAGATGCTGGGTAATGGAAAGCGGAATCATGAGTGATCCAGATCTCCCGCTCGTAACGGTGATTATCGCTTCGTACAATCACGGGCCTTACATCGAAGAGAGTATTCTGAGCGTTCTACAGCAGACCTATTCGAATGTTGAATTGTTGGTCGTGGATGATGGCTCGAAGGATGACAGCGCCGCGCGTATCCAACGCTTACAGGAGAAATACGAATTCGATTTTCGTACTCAGCCAAATCAGGGGCTTGCCCAAACGCTGAATGATTGTATCGCTCGTTCGCAGGGAAGTCTGATCGCGCCACTTGGCTCGGATGATGTGATGTTGCCGGATCGTATCGCCAAACAGGTGGCTTATATTCAGGGCAAGCCAGAAGTGGGCATATGCGCCGGCAACATTCAAACGATCGATGCACAAGGCAACATCATTCAAAAGCGTTGCCGAGCCAGAGCGTTTCGTCGGCTAGATTTCAATGCAATGTTCAACGCTACGGATGCCGGGCCGCCTGCTCCGACATTGCTATTTCGGCGCGAAGCGCTGGAGATGGTGGGGGGGTTTGATCCGGAAATACGTCTGGAGGATTTGCAGGTCGAGTTGAAAATTACCCGTGCAGGCTTCTTTATCGATGTACTAAGCGACGTCTTGGCGAAATACCGAGTCCATGGCGCCAATACATACAAGAATCGACGCTTCATGGTGGAGCAGGTGATGGCAACCTATGCCTGCTTTCGAGACCATCCTGACTACCCGAATGCTTGTGCCAAATTCTTAAATTCTATGCTGCTCAAGTGTGCAAGTGACGATAAGGTGTTGGCGTGGGAGCTACTGCGGAAATTACCGCCACGCTACTGGGATATGAAAACGCTACGTGGCTTAGGGCGTTTGTTTTTAAAATGAGTCGAGTTTGGGTCCGCGCAAGCGGAAACTGTGCCATATCATCAGGGCAGAATATGGTGGAGCCAATCTAGCCCTGTTTTAAAGGCTCGACAAGCAGTTCCACGCGGTGCTCGGCGCTGATCTTCCGCGCTGCCATGAGCGCTCACGATGCATGATGTTTTATGGTGCGAAGTCTCTGCTCCAATTTTCGGGCGGCTGGTTGGCCGCATTGCTCGGCATAGCCTGAAATTAGGGCCGAAATGTGTTGCACGGTTAGCCAATGGCAGTCTTCGCTATAACGCAGCATGTGCGTGAGGTTGCGACGCCGCTTCCAAAAGGACAGTGCATGCTGAGCGATCGTCATGTCGGCTAGATCGATCAGGGCAAGTCTGCCGTTCGGTTGCATCAGCACATTACCTAGGTGAATCGAACGAAAGTAAACGCCTGATTGATGGAGTTGGCCGAGAAAAGCGCCGAATTGTCGAATGCCCTCTTCGCGCTCTTCATTCTCCAAGTTTCGCCAGCGATTGCGCAGCGTATCACCAGGAAGTGGTCGATAAATTATTCCGTCCAACTTAGCTGCCGGTACTCGGACAAAGCAATCAATTAGGGGGGCCGCAACGCCAAGCGATTGCAGCTGCTCTGCATTGTCCGCGAAGCGCCGCGATTTTGGAGACCAAAGCGCTGTAGATATCATGCGCTTGCGTCGAAACAACTTCAGGTAACTGCCGTTCGCCAGCTCTGCCACCTTTACTCCGTAACCATCCTCTTCAATGATACGGGCAGTTTTTAATAGCTCATTGAGCTGGTCTTTGGTCAGGTTTCTGCTCCTTGGAGCTTCTTGCCGCAAGCCTATGGAAATTCCAGCAATCAATGAGAGAGGTATCCAGATAAGAAACCAGTTTTCATTAGGGCGTGAAAGAAAGTTGCTTCCTTCGGTAAGGCCGGCAGCCAATCCATAAACCGCCAAGGCTGAAGCAAGCTGAAGACTGGCATGCCGCTGTTGAGAAAAGCAGCGCAAGAGTGCTAGCAGGTACATCAGTAGCCAGAGAGCGAGTCCTACTATTCCCAACTCTAGAAGCACGGCTAGCTGAACGTTGTGCGGGTCCGTAAGGGTCAGCCCGAGTTCGGCTATATCGAAGCCGAACTCCGAACCATAGCCATGGCCGATCCAAAGATGATCGGAGGCCTGTCGTATCGCATCGATCCATAATTGAGGGCGGAAGGAAAGCCCTCTCTGCAACAGTATCTCGGGCATCAGCACAATACATGCAATCACAACGGTGATTACTGCGGCCACCAGATAAAACGCGCGCCGCCCGGTCAGCGCGATCATCCAGAAACTCGTCAAGGCCATCGCCATCAGAGGAGTGCGAGAGCCAGTTGCCAGCACGGCCGCCAATAGCGGTATCGTGAAAATGATTGAAAACCATGAAGGGCAGTCACGATCGGTTAACCAAACCGCCACCCAGTAGGTACAGAAAAAACCAAATACATGCGAAGAAAGAAGAGGGTTGGACAAAGCGCCTGTGCCGATCATGCGATCTTGCTCTGGTTCGGTCAGGAACGTGACTAGGCCGACCAAGGCTGCCATCGAGGCCAGCATGGCAGCACAGCGTAGTGCTCTAAGAAGGTTACGTTGATTCTTCAGCGCCATAATCGCGCAGGCAGCGAACATCATGAATACGTAAATCGGGCGTTTTGCGAGCCCGCTTGGATCGTCTTCGCTGCTCGTCCAAGAGAGGCTCAGTAACAGCCAGGTTGCAAGAGCTAGAAAAGCCAATATGACTGGCTCGCGAAGCAAAATCCGCCAGTAGCGTGGACGGGCTATGAGCGCTATTAGTGCGGGTGCTGCCATTAATCCATAGTAGAGCTTGGTATACGAGCTGGTGTTACCCAGCCAGAACAAACCAGTCAGGAGCGCAACGTAACCAACGATTAGCCAACGGCGAGCGATAAACTCGTCTATAGCGCGTGCAGAAGGAAATAGTCTCGTCACGATAAGGTCATTCGGCTATTGCTGCGAAGCCGGCATGGTAAAGCAATAGCGTGAGGAGAGGCAGCTGCAGCTGTATGGTAATCTCACTCGCCTTTCCAAACGTTAATACGTGGGACGCATGCCAGACCATCAACCCAGCGCTAGCCAGCCTTCCAGCCTGAAGGTCTACCTCCGCTTGCTCGGCTATGTGAAGCCCTACATCGGTCTTTTCATTCTGAGTATTCTCGGCTTCCTTCTTTTCGCCTCCACCCAGCCGATGCTGGGCTACATGCTCAAGTTTTTCGTCGACGGGTTGAACAACCCTGAGGCGAGTTTCTTTGGCCAGGTCCCCTACTTGCAGGAGCACAGCTGGCTCGCCGAGCTCAAGCTGCTGCAGGCCGTCCCGCTGCTGATCATCTTCATCGCGCTTATGCAGGGCATCGGTTCGTTCCTCGGCAATTTTTTTCTTGCAAAGGTTTCGCTAGGGCTGGTGCATGACCTGCGGCTGGCGCTGTTCAACAACATGCTGACACTCCCCAATCGCTATTTTGACAGCCACAACTCCGGGCATCTGATCTCGCGGATCACATACAACGTGACCATGGTCACCGGCGCGGCGACCGATGCGATCAAGGTTGTGGTGCGCGAGGGCATGACAGTGATTTTCCTGTTCGCCACGCTGCTGTGGATGAACTGGAAGCTCACTCTGGTGATGCTGGCGATACTGCCAGTGATCGGTTTCATGGTGTCGAGCGCCAGCAAGAAATTCCGCAAGCAGAGCAAGAAGATTCAGCTTGCGATGGGCGACGTGACCCA
>JBLXCH010000170.1:0-6215 GCA_048265065.1 Motiliproteus sp.
CCTCTGCGACTACTTATACGTTGTCCGATGCAGCGAATAGCGCATGTTTCAGCGGTAATGACACTAACCAAATTGATGCAAGTTTTTCGCTTTTCGGAATGACAGGATGGGTACTCTCGGATAAAAACGATGGCCGAGATGGCGATGGAGTGATTGAGTTTTTAACTGCACCGACGAACGGTGACAAATCTGGAACTTGGGCAATCAATACGCTCGCTGGTTTGAGCGATATCGTGATTACGCTTAAGGCGGGAAATGGGTTCGGGGCATTTCTACTCGATCTGACGGTTGCTGATCCTCTTTCCGGAACATGGGAATCAGGCAAGGACTTGTCCCATGCCTCGATTTATTACAATGGACAGCCGACTAAAGTGCCCGAGCCGAGCACGCTGGCTTTGATCGGCTTGGGGTTGTTAGGGCTTGGTATGGCTAGGCGAAGAGCCCACAAGTAATACTTGGAGGTAGGTTCTTCGGACGGCTCGGCATCTATTGGATCCCGGGCCGTTTTTTTTGATGGGGTAGATGTTGGGCTGCGTAATTTTTGAAAAAAATTATTGTCTAGAAACGAAAAAGCCCGCTAAAAAGCGGGCTTGATCGAGAAATTAGTGGTGCCCGGAGGCGGAATCGAACCACCGACACGAGGATTTTCAATCCTTAAAAGTGGGCATTTTTTGACGTTGATCTACTCTCCAGGAAAACAACTAACTGCATGATTTTCAACTATTAGTTGACAACAGAATCACTTCTTTACATTGACTCGCATACACCGGTATTCTCTGAATTTGCTTACATAGTGCTTACACGGCGCTTACATTTTTAGGGAAGGGTTCACGGTGCGAGTTAATCTGACGGCTGGAAGGATTGAGGGCTTCAAGTGCCCCACTGATAGCAAACAGTGCTTTCTTTGGGATTCTACGGTGCCAGGGTTGGGCGTTCGTGCCACCGTCAAAGCAAAGGCTTTCATCTATCAGGGGCGGGTTGATAAAAAGGCAATCCGGCTAACCATTGGCGACGTTCGTACATGGGGTATAGACGAGGCCCGCGCGGAAGCCCGTAGACTGGGTACATTGCTAGATCAGGGAGTTGACCCTCGCCTGCAAAAGAAACAGCGTCTTGATGATCTGAAGCAGGAACAGAACGAATCAAAACGGGCTGATGCCACAGTTGCTGATGCGTGGTCAGATTATATCGAAGCGAGAAAGCCCCGGTGGAGTGAGCTGCACCTGAAGGATCACCACAAGATCAGCCAAGCCGGTGGTTTACCCCGTCAGCGTGGAAAGGGAAAGACACAACCCGGTGCATTAGCCCCATTGATGAAAATGAAGCTGGCGGATATAAACGCTGGCACCGTGGGGCAATGGTTGGCAAAGGAAGTTGAAACCCGACCTACCCGCGCCCGATTAGCGTTTGCCCTGTTTCGTGCCTTCCTGAACTGGTGTGACGACAATCCCCGTTATCAGGGTTTAAGTAGTCCTGATGCTTGCTCAAAACGAATTGCTAAACAGACGTTACCCCGTAAAGGAGTTAAAGCGGATTGTTTGCAGCGTGAACAGTTGCCCGCTTGGTTCAAAGGCGTTCAGCAAATCCACAACCCCGTTATTTCTGCTTACCTTCAAATCCTGATGCTCACCGGTGCAAGGCGCGGTGAACTGGCAACCCTGCAATGGTCAGACGTTGATTTTCGGTGGGAGAGTCTTTCCATTCGGGACAAAGTAGAAGGGGAGCGCATTATTCCATTAACCCCTTATGTGGCTTTCCTTATCGACTCACTACCGCGCCGGAACGAATGGGTATTCTCTAGCCCAACGTCAAAGCGTGGGCATCTGGTAGAGCCGCGGGCACAGCACCAAAAAGCACTAACTGTTGCCGGCATTGAAGGGTTGACCCTGCACGGACTGAGACGATCATTCGGGACGCTTTCGGAGTGGGTAGAAGTGCCCGCCGGTATCGTTGCTCAAATCCAAGGGCATAAGCCTAGTGCCACCGTAGAAAAGCACTACCGCCAGCGCCCGTTAGACCTGCTGAGGCAATGGCACGAGAAAATAGAAGCCTGGATTCTGGATCAGGCCGGAATTGAATTTAAGCCACTGGCAGCGGGTGAACGTCTGCGCGTGGTGTAACTGAAACCCGATAGTCGGGCAATAGGAGATAGTGACGATGAACCAAAGCAATGTAGCAAACACCGGTTTTATCACCGAACAGGAAGCCCGCCAGCTTGAACAGTCGCTAGAGGAAACACGACCCGGCAGGCTTGGCGCGTTCAGTCTGATGATGTTGTCTGACGCTGATATTCAGGAAGAAATGAAGTATGACCCGCTTTATGTTTCTGACTCGCTGGCGGATATACGGTCAGCCCTGGAAGCACACCGGAGGGTGACAGTGTTGGTGGAAACAGCGGTTAATCGATTGGAAGGGATGCGGGGGGGCTAACCCCTTCGTAGTTTCCACGCACAGCATTTCCGTGCCTTAATTGACCTGGCGCATCCTCTGTAACTGCAATCGACACACGCATATAGCAGAGGATTATTTTATGTTGACCACTGAACAATTAGCCGAAAAATTCCACGTCAAACCGAACACAATTCGCACCTCACTTTGTCGAAAAGGGCACTGGTGCGGGTTGCGTCCCGTTCGCCTTCCTAACCGATTTCTGGCCTGGCCTGATGACGCTGTTGACCAGTTGCTGCATAAATCCACCACTGAGAGCCAGAAGGCTTAAGAGGGTTGGTTATGCGAGTAATTCAAATGGAAGCCTTTGTTATGCCAATGCAAAAAAAGGGCACAGCGCCGAACAGTGAGCTTCAGTTTCTAGTGATCAAACATAGCAAACTAGGGTATTTGGTTGAGCCTGCACTTTTACGGTTACCACTGACGGCTGTTTTGAAGAGAGTAAGCGGACAAAAAGGAGTTGTTTTCATGGTAAATGGCAAGGAGCTTCTGCCCATTGAGTGGTTAAAGCGCAAGCGGAAGCGAAAGCTAGCGGGGATTGATATCAAGTATACAGAGCAGTTAATCGAAGTGGCTGATCAATTGTTCCCTCATCGGTGGATTGAAGTTGAATGCCATGAGGGGGTGTGAAAATGGCAGCAGCTAACACTAAACAAAACGCCCCGGAGAAAGCACCGAGCTTAATAGCCCCAAACCTGGAAGCAGTGCCGGAGGAGCTACAGAAATGCTCGCAATGGGTGGTCTGGAAAGCGGTGGAAAAGACAAAGCGGGATGGTTCGGTGAAAGTGACCAAAGTTCCGCACAACCCGAAAACCGGCAAGCCCGCCAGCACGAAAAGGCCGGAAACGTGGGGCACCTTTGACGATGCCTGTGAAGCCTATTTATTGAACGATTACGCAGGGATAGGGTTTGTGTTCACCGCTGATGATCCATTCGTAGGGGTAGACCTAGACAACTGTTTTGATGAGTCCGGTAACTTGCGAGATGACGCACGGCGGGCGGTGGATGAACTGCAATCATTCACCGAAAGATCACCGTCTGGTAAAGGGCTGCACATTATCTGCGGAGGGGAGTTGCCCGGTGCAGGTCACTGCGACAACAAAACGGGCCGGGAGATGTATCAGGAGGGCCGGTATTTCACGATAACGGCTGATGTAGTGGAAGGGTTGGGCTCCGTTCAAGAAGGCGGTGCCGCCCTCAAAGCGCTGTATTCGGGTTGGTTCGGACAATCCGCCAGCAATGACGCTAGTCACACCGTTGGTGATCTGGAATGGGACTCTGAAGCACCACTGGTGTCATTGGATGATATGCCGGTAGGGGATAGCTGCAAAGTGCTGATTAGGGACGGTGAAGGTTTAGACAAATACACTGATCCTACCGGAAGTCCTGACCGTTCTGCTGCACTGCTGGCGGTGTGTCAGGAGCTAATCAGCGCCGGTGTAAATAAAGAGTCGATCCTGACGGTACTCACCGATAAGGAACACTATTTAGCAAGTGCGGCACTGGATCGAAGGGGAGGCAACCCGGAATCAGCAAAAGAATGGCTATGGAAATATACCCTGACAAAAGTTCTGGCGGATTGGCGGGAACTAGTGAATCTGTTTGATGATTTGCCGCCATTGGAACGGAAAGAGCGGGCACTGGTTCGCCGTGGTTTTCGGTTTATTTCTGGTGCTGAATTGATCGCCAATATCGCGCCCGTTCAGTGGTTGGTAGAGAAGTACATTGAAGCTAACGCAATGGTGATCCTTTTTGGTGAACCTGGTGTGGGTAAATCGTTCGTTGCCCTTGATATGGCCTGTTGTATCGCCACCGGTGAAGCATGGCAGGGGCTACCGGTAAAACAGGGGTCGGTTTTCTATATCGCTGGTGAGGGGCACGCAGGAATAGGCCGTAGGCTTGGTGCCTGGTGTAAGCACCGAGGGGTGAAGCTGGAAAACATCATGGTGAGCAATACCGCTGTAGCGCTCACCGAGGAAGAAAGCGTGATGACTGTCGTGAGGATGATTCGACGGTTGATCAGTGAACACGGAACCCCAGCATTGATTGTAGTGGATACGTTGGCGAGAAATTTTGGTGGCCTCGATGAGAATAGTAACAAAGATATGGGGCTGTTCGTTCAGCATATGGACCGGTTGAAGCACGAGCTGCAAACCACCGTTTTAATCGTTCACCATACAGGGCAGGGGAATAAAGACCGGGCTCGTGGTGCCAGCGCATTGAAGGGAGCTGTTGATATTGAACACCGGGTTGAAGCGAGGGCTGGTGGAGCTATCGCGTTGCAGACAACCAAAATGAAAGATGCAGAGTTACCCGAACCGGTTTTGATGAGGCTCCACAGTGTGGATATGGGAGAAATAGGAAATAGTGCGGTAGTTGTCCGGGCTGATGAGTTCGTTGATGACCCTGAACCACCAATGAGCAAACAGCAAAAGCAAATTTGGGAAATTCTGGTACACGCTATGGGTGAAACCGCCGGTGGTGTTCTGGACAACAAAGCGTTGGTTGAACTGTGTGGTAATCAGGGAATAAAGCCTGCACGGGTATCGGAAGCCAGAAAGCATTTTGAAGTTCAGAATTTAATCACCGTGGTCAAGGAAGGCAAAGAGATAAAGATTCACCGGAAGGACCCGATTTTAGATTAATACTCACCTCTGATAGTTCGGAAACCCTACCGAACTATCATTTTTCCTCGTCTTAAAGTTCGGAATAGTTCGGTTCGATAGTTCGGAAAAGCGAACAATCGGGAACCCTTGTGCTGCAAGGGGTTTGGCACCGGGGCTGCTTTTTGTTCGGTTCGGTGGTTCGGTGTCTCGCAATGTTCGTTCGGTGTACCCCCCTTTAGGGGTACCGAACATGCGAACCGAACTGAACTACTCGGTGATTAATAACTGAATTGTGGTGCTATAGAGTTTTTGAAAATAACTGAATACCGCGCTCCGCGATCCCCCCGGTGGCTAAACCGGCTGGAAAGGACCCGTTACCCATTGTAGTCTTCTGCTACGGTTCAACGGAAAGGAAAATCCAATGAGTGAGATTAGAAGGAAGTGTCCGTTTTGTGCGGAAGAAATAAAAGCGGAAGCGGTGAAGTGTAAGCATTGCGGTTCAGAAGTAGTACCGTTATCTAAAGATCAGAAAACCCAGGCAATACGTGAAGCTGCAAAAGCTAACTATGTTCCCTACCCTATAGTATTTCTTGTTTTCATCGTAATCGGTTTCTGGATTTACTTTCAGGCTAGTGACGGCAGTTCGTCTGCTGCACCTGTTAGCGAAAAGTCCAGTCAGACGACAGAGAGCAAATACTACATTGGAGATGTGGCGATTGGCTGTAACACTGAAGAGTCCTATTCTCGAGCTTTTAGCATGATGGTGAATGAAGAGTGGAAGGCGTTGGCGAGAATGGTGGCATCAGGCCGTTGTGTTGAGCTACCAAGTGGAGTGCGTGTTTATATTGAAGATTCAAGCTTTTCGCAGGTTAAGGTTCGTCCTGCTGGGGAGGTGACAGCCTATTGGACTGGAATCGAGGTCCCTGAGAAAAGGTAGAATCTGCTTACATATTGCTTACATTTTTGGATTCCAGAAACAACAAAGCCCGCACGAGGCGGGCTAAGTCATTGAATTCTAATGGTGCCCGGAGGCGGAATCGAACCACCGACACGAGGATTTTCAATCCTCTGCTCTACCGACTGAGCTATCCGGGCGTGTTGAGCTATGTGCTCCAACGGGGCGCTATTAAACCGGTTTAGGGGTTGGGAGTCAAGGCTGGC
>JBLXCH010000171.1:0-6211 GCA_048265065.1 Motiliproteus sp.
GTGTCTGTCTGACGCCCGCCTAGCGGCAGGTGGTGAATCCAGCCAACGACTCCTGGGTGTTTGTGATCAACTGCGTGCTGACCGTACCGGCAGGCACCCTAAAAAATGGATGGGAAGCCTGCTGGAAAGTACTCATTGAACCGCCTTGGCTTTACCGGAAACTACAACCCTGAAATGCTGAAGTCTCCGGAGGTCTTGGGGTAGTTCTCGAAACATGAAAAATCAGACGAAGAATAAGAAATAAAGAAAAATAAAGAAATGTCAGTAAGTGGGAGAAAACGGAGTTAGGAGACCGAAAACGACCCAAAGCGGACATTGTTCACTCTCAGTATTCCCTGTGTATAACTAACCTTTGAACACCGCTATATTGCGGGAGATTACCCAGTGTGTTGCTGGCCGTTTGACCTTCTTGCGCGACTTGTTGCAGTGATGTACTCAATTCCTACTGGCATTAGTGGCAAAAATATACCAATATCAAGGCATTACGGATTGATGGCTGTTGGATACTGCGCACGGTTTAACACATAAACGCGTATGCGCAGTATTAAAACTCTGATAACTAGAGGTATGAGATTGAAAAAATATAATGGAGGGTTCAATTTTTTCGATCCGCATAAATCATTCTTTTCACTTTTGATAGTTCGTTTTTCATTAATTTTATTTATATCTGTGTTTGTCGCTAGTCTTTTTTTTGTTTTGAAAACTTCAGAGATAGCATATCATGGCGGGTATGAAGGCCTTAATAAGGCTCTTGTTATATTTAAAGTACCCCTAGGCGTTCTGGCCATATCTATACCAGTGATAGGTATATTAGCCGCATTTCATCGATCAGAGCAGACAAGAGAGCAAATTAGAGTTTCAATTAATCAAAACAACTTTGTAAATTACTATAAGCATATTGAAGAGTTTGATAAATATATAAAATCTTATCCTGCTACCAATATAGAGTTTATTAACATTAATGCATTGCATAGTCAGTTTTTTCCAGCGGCCAGGTTTGGAGACTATGACTTAGATAAGAAGGTTTTTTTTGATATTGATAAATGCTTTGATAATATATTGAAATCATTAGGTAACTTTAACAACGAAGATCGTGAAACTCAATATAACGCTTTGTATGATATCGAGATTAATCGAGGTAAAATTATATCTTTACTTCAGTTAAAGAAAGAAAAACTTGCAGTTTCAAATGCTAAAACTATACAAATCAAAGAAATTAAAGTTGCCTTGGTTGGAGGTGGGTTTCGGCGTTATATTAGATCATGCAGGAATCTTGCAGATGTTTTTATATACCTTGCATCTTTCCAAGATAAGCCACCAAAGTTTTACAGCACTGTAAAATTTTCAGACATGGATCTGAGCGTTATTATAGACTGCGATATTTCAAGTGAATCGGGAGTTATTGCTTGCTTTGACATTAATGATGGTTTATCTGTGGCTTAAACGACATGAGTCCCTAACCTCCATTGAATTCAGGGACAGTATGCCTATTTCTAAGTTCATCAATGGTCCGCTTTGTGCCGGCAGCGACAATCCATGTCATACCGGTCAGAGGTAACTTGTCGATGTCGCAGCGGACCAACAGCGGACGTTTATTCTGCTAAATTGGGTCATAGATACCCATATATTGATGTTTCATCAGAGGAGTATTGGTGAAATAATAATCATCCACTTCCATAGTCTACCCTTGAAGAGTGCCGGAGAACGTTCATGCTTGATGTCATCTTCGCTTTGCAAAAGGTATTAGATCAGAGTGCCAAGAGGAGTATCTCTAATTGGCTTTCCCCTCTACCGAAGGGGGCTTCTTGGTATGTAATTTCAGACTATGTTTTCGGCGACCCGGATCGACACGATACAGCCTCATTCGTCCTGCTACTCCATCATGACAAGTTAGAAACCATACTTAGCTACATTGACAATCAAGCGCCCGTGGACATCAAGAAGAGCCGTACAGCTTCCGAGGGCCTAATTCGATACTTGAGCTCGCCGGTAGCTTTCAGCTTTACCTTCGTCCTCGATGACGGCGACAGATTTCTGGCAACCTATGCTCCGGTCTCTGAAATGATTGAGGGCCTTGAGGACTTAAACCGCGTAGCCGGTACAATGGCCTCTAATTCGGGGCACGGGAATACTTATTTCTCGGAAGTCCAACGACGACTGAGGAGCTTCATCAATGAGCTGAAGCTAAAGGGCAATGAAAAACTAGCTCGACAGGTGTTTATAGTCGCCGCCTATGCTGCAGTGGTTTTGGACTATCTTGACATAGTTATGGAACCATCATTTGCTAGTTGGATCTCTGATCGAGACGCGATCCTTCGACGCCATGACGGGATCATTTGGGACATCGCTTCCATTATGTTCTACTTAATGAAAGGGAATCGCAGGCCCACCGAGAGTCGCGAAGTTAATATAATAGACAAGCCAAAACTTTTGCACATTGTTCCAGATGAGAGAGGCAAGAACTACCTAGACCCTCTAATTCGGATGCCCGATTACTTGGCTGCAGCAGCTTCAGGTATGAATCTACACACCCTCGAATTCTCACATCCAAAGTTAGAGGTAATTGGCTCTTCGTGCTTCTTCGAATCAGCGAATAGCGTGTTCTGCACGATTTCTTGGACGGGCCAAGGCTTTCTAGTACGTCGTCTGGGCAGAAAAGAGTTATGAATCAGGCGTCAAGCACGAAATTGAGTATAGACTCTTGTTACCATCGGAAGCAATCTTGAGCGTCGGGCGTCCGGAGTCAGGTCTTGTCTTTTGCCTGTCCTGCTCCAATGTCCGGTTTGTGCCGGTATGCGACACAGCTTGGTCGCGTCGGCCTGGCTGCCGGTTGGTGCCCGAAGCGGACGTCGCTCTATCAAGTGTGGCAGGAGTTGCACTCGACTAAACATCTGTCTATTACGCAAGCTATACTGAGCATTTGGATCAGATTAGAGACGACAACTTATAGCGAAACAGCGGAAAATAGACCATTATTACCTAGGGATATAAGGCCGTTGGATACTACGTACAGTCTCATATGTTATAAGCGAAAGGAGATCATTATATGAGTTTTGAAATCAAAGGGCTAAAGGATGCTCAAGAGAGGTTAAATAAGCTTTCAGAAGGTGTGGAGCGATTAGATGGGCAAACTGTTCCTCTGGCTGAGGTATTGACGGACTCGTTCATTCAAGAAAACAGCTCTTTTGATAGCCTAGACAGCCTCATTGAGGCAAGTGGTTTTACCGTTGAGTCTCAGACGGATTTTGAAGCAATCCCAGATGACGAATGGAATAACTTTATTTCAAAGAATACGAGCTTTGATTCTTGGCAGGACATGATAAATAACGCCGGCGCAATTTATGCGAGAAATAAGCTGGGTTTGTAACTCATAGCAAGTCCTGCGAATATAGGCATTCGGGCCCGGACGGACGAGCCTACGGTGCGCAGTTGTGTTTAGTCGCATAGGTGTTAGGCGGCGTAGTGCCGGGTAGATCTCTCTTGATCCAGTGACATGGCAGTGAGCGACAGGTAGGTAACGACCCTAGGAGGACAGTTGCTATTTTGGTAGCTCAATCCCACTCGCTAAGTATAAGAATCCAAACATTGCGTTGGGTTAGGGGCGGCGCCATTGATCTGTTTGTCACAACATGATAAACAATTTTCACTGAAGGCTGAGGGTAAAATGACCCAGCCGAGAAACTGGGTCATGGTGGGGAGCTACTTCAGTGCTGATGCCACTTTTTCAAATGCTTCGTGACTGTCAGTTGTGACGTCAAGAGAGAGCGATTTTTCACCTGAAACAAAACCATCGGCGTATTCGACAAAAACACCCAGACCCGTTGGGTTCTCATCGAATATTTCAGCAATCTCAGGAATAGAAAGTCCTTTAGCTTCCATTTCTTTGATACGTGAGTAATTGGTAACAAGGCGTGCCATACCTACAGGGTTTTTGGCAATTCGAGTGAAAGTGCTCATGTGGGCTCCATTGTTTTCATGCTAGATTAGTGCTGAAAGCAAGCAAGTCAGCAAGCTTGCAATAACTATTCTTGCTCAATGAGGGATTAAGCGGTGCCGGAATTTCAAGGAGACGCTGTCATGCAACGCAAAAGTCACTTCCCTGTGGTGCTTACGCCTACGGTAGCTAAGTTTGTAGAAGGGCTGGCTAGGCTATTGGACTGCGGAACCAAGCAAGATGAAAGGATTACCCTTGCCCGCTCCTACACCGGCATGCAGGATCGTTATGCTCTGCTTGACAGCGATGACACCGCCACTCTAGTAACAGCTCTTACTGGCACTTCAATCTTCCCCGAAGAACAGCCTCCAGCGGGAGTACATAAGATGCTCCGGCGTTACCTCAAGCATGTGCAGCAATTAGTTTCTTGGCTTCAGGTCCGATTGGTATTTCAAGCTCAAAGTCAGGAGACATTTAACGAAGCCCTAATGAAACTGTTCGTCTCACCTCAAATTTGTAGACTACTTTGTGAGATGTACCAGCTGCTGCCCGATTTTAGCCCCCTTAAACAGCTCCCTCGGTGTATCCGACCACTACTTTGCAATGAGTACAACCCAGTTAAGGCTTGTAAAGAGCTGTTACGCTCTCTTCTAGATGAGTACCTCAATGGAAAGGGGCCTGTGAATTTAAGTTTTAGAAAGTCGCTGAATGGGCTGGACGATCGTTCTGCTAAAAATCCCTCAACTATTCGGCGTGAACTGATGGAGTTGAATTCAGAACTGTCCTATTGTCTCAATGAGACTAAGCGCAAAGAGCTCATTCACAAGCTCAGTGGTGTCTATACAGCCATGATGGCATTAATACGCCTATATAAGCTCATGAAAAAATGGAGAAGTACGAGTTTTCAGGATTTTATCGACTGTTTATCGGAAGATATGCTGGCATTTACGAGCGGTAATGTCGAACTGCACCATCAGGCCAACTCAATATTGTTGGAACAACTGTATGATTCTGATGAAATCTCTTATGAAATTAATTGTCCTACAACTCCCGAGAATAGCCTACCTTTTCAGCTATTGCTTGTAAGTTGCGATTTTTTTTCTAGCAAGAAAGAACCAGCCAATTTGCAGGTTTTTCTGCATAATGGTCTTAAAGAAGACTCTTCCATACAAGAGCTATTTAAAATTCAGAAGCAGTTAAAAAGTTTTAATAAAACGGCATATTATCGAGGAGTGAATTCATTTATTAACGGTGTTCAGCACTTGAGTAATCATGATATTAAACAGGCTGAAAAACACTTCCACGATTGTCTTAGTGCTTCTGAAGTTTGGCCACTAGGGGTTATCCGGAATCAGGCGGCTCTCTTTTGCTTAAGTCTAAAGCTGAAGCAAAACTCCAGACTACCACCAAAAGCCATTAGTCCTCTGCTTTCTGTCTATATAGGTAGCCTTGCTCAAGATATTACGCCTATACTTCATCCTAAACTCGCGGAAAATGTTGAAAATCTTAATCTTTGCGAACTCATCTCTAGATATAACTATCTTTGCTCTATTCTCATCCCGGAACCAGATGTCTTAATTATAAACCCATTGTACAAAATAGAAAAATATCTAGAAAAAATATTTATCTATCTTAAAAGCAGAGGATTGGAAGAAAATGAAGGAAATTTCAAAAAGGTTAGTCTTAAACTAACCGGAAAGCGCGATAGGCAAAGGATTAAAAATGATATAACTGACATCCAACTCTATGATTGGCTTATGATAAAATATATGGCAGAGATAGAGACTAGTTTATACTTTAAACATCCTAAAAGCTTTCATGTAATTCCGGCAATATGTCATTTTTTAGAACTTCCAGATGAACTGCGAAGAGCTATTGCTGTCGGAGCAGACCCTAAAAGGGATTTATAGTTTTTTATGAACAAGTTGCCCAATATTTTATTAATACGATTAATATAAGTTTAGGACAGGCCTGTTTATTTAAAATACTACAGTTCACTCATGCATCAACACAGCGTGAATAGAGTGGACAATGTCTGGTAAGTGCCGTTAGCTGGCCTGCTTTTTTACGCTGGGTGGAATAGGAGAATCCATGGCGACAGATTTCCGAGCGACTCATGAGGTCGCTCGTCGTTGCCTTGGACGTCGATGTTCAGACTGTCGACTGGCAAGATGTTCAATACCATGTATTCAAACACCTTCTTGGATCACTGAGATATGAAAAGGTCTGGATTCCCTTTCTCAACCTCAGTCCGTTTGACTGTGGAGTCTTGAAGCA
>JBLXCH010000172.1:0-6208 GCA_048265065.1 Motiliproteus sp.
CGTCGGCGTCTGATCGGCCGGATCGGTACCGGCAGGCACGCCGTCGCTTCGGGCTGCGCGTTCGGATCGACAGGCCCTCTTCGCAATACAGCCGGTACAGGCGCTTGTGGTTCACGTGCCACCCTTCGCGCTGCAGCAAGATATGCAGGCGGCGATACCCGTAGCGGACGCGGGCTTCAGCCAGTTCTTTCAACCGCATCCGCAGTTCCACCTCTGGATCGCGCCTGGATTGGTATCTGTGAGAAGCCCGCCCGAAGCCCATGGCCCGGCATGCCCGACGCTCTGACACCTCGAACACATGCTGATAGTGGCGGACAACCTCGCGACGTCGAACAGGCTTCACCACTTTTTTCGCAGAGCATCCTGCAGCATCGTCTTGTCCAAAGTCAGTTCTGCGACCAGCCGTTTCAGCTTGCCATTCTCGTCCTCGAGCTGCTTCAGCCTTCGGATCTCCGACACACCCATCCCGGCATAAACCTTCTTCCAGCGATAGAACGTCGCGTCGGCGATGCCCAACTTCCGGCATATCTCGCCGACCGTCGTTCCAGCTTCTGCCTGCCTCAATGCGAAAGCAATCTGTTCGTCGTTAAATCGTTTCTTCGGCATCGGTACACTCCTCTGTTGCCAGAAATGTACCCAAAATTTCGCACTCAGCTTGGACCAGTTTCAGGGGGCAAGAACAGTGTGCCAAGGTGGGTCTGCGATGATCCACAAAGGAGGAGGGTCATGTCGGAGATTATAACGGTCGGGCTCGATCTGGCGAAGAATGTGTTCCAGGTGCATGGGCCGACGGCAATGGTCGTGCGGTCCTGCGCAAGAAGTTGCGGCGAGCGCAGGTGCTGGAGTTCTTCCGCCAGTTGCCATCTTGTGTCGTCGCGATGGAAGCGTGCGGAGGGGCCCATTACTGGGTCCGCGAGATCGGCATGCTGGGACATGAGGTGCGGCTTGTCCCGCCCGCCTACGTGAAGCCATTCGTGAAACGTCAGAAAAACGATGCGGCCGATGCCGAGGCGATTTGCGAGGCGGCATTGCGTCCAACGATGCGGTTCGTGCCTGTGAAAAGCGAAGAGACGCAGGGCGCGGCGATGGTGTTTCGCGTGCGCGAGCTTCTGATCCGGCAGCGGACCCAGGCCATCAATGCTCTTCGAGGGCATTTGAGCGAGTTCGGGCAGGTCGTGCCGCAAGGGGCGGCCAACGCCACCAAGCTAATTGCAATTATCGAAGGTCTAGGATGCGATCTGCCTGCCGACGCCATTCCTACCCTCAAGGTTCTGGTCGCGACACTGGGGTAGTTGGAGACAGAGATCGGCAAGCTCGATACCGAGATCACCCGTCGCGCCAAGGAGAACGACGTGGCACGACGCCTGATAACGGTGCCGGGCATCGGCCCTGGCCCTCTGATTGCCACGGCCATAGCGACCCTTGCGCCACCACCAGACAGTTTCCGCAAGGCCCGGCATTTTGCTGCCTGGCTGGGTCTGGTGCCCCGTCAGCATTCGACAGGCGGCAAACAGCGGCTCGGAGCCACGACGAAGATGGGCGAGCGGTCCCTCAGACGTTTGCTGATCATCGGCGCAAACAGCGTTATCAAAAAGTGACATGTTCATGCCGAGGCCCAACCAGCACCTGGCTGGCCGGTATGCTGTCACGCAAGCCACCAATGCTGGTGAGTGTTGCGCTGGCGAATAAAATGGCGCGTATCGTCTGGGCCTTGATGGCCCCGGGGTGGCGTCTATCAGTCTCCGGCCGCGGCGGCATAAGCCCGCTGTAGGTCGCGAGGGCGTCGGAGCGTATGAGGACAAGGAGCAGTTTGGCGCAATAGTCGTGAGACGGGATCGGGAGAACCAGTGCGCAACAGAGTGCCATCGAGCACGCGGCTTTGATCTGGACCCGACCTTCGAACACCATACGGGCCCGCGGCATCTGGAACGCCGCATCATGAGGCCGGATACATGTCAGCACCAGGTGACGCGCCAAAATCAGCTCTGAAGATTCCTCTTGCGCAAGGGGCGGTTATACATGTTGCACAAATCGGCTGAGGGATTCACTGTTTGAACCCAGCGTGATAGCTGGCTGTCATGAGCAGTTGGTCACCTACGAAGTAAAAGATCAGGAACTGGCCTTCGTACAACACGGCGCTGAAGCAGCGCAGTTCGCTATCCATCTGGTTTGATGCCGAAATGGAATGGTCTGCCCTGGCGACCGGCAAGCGCGGCCGCCAGCGCGAGTTCAGCGATGCGGCAATTCAGTTTTGTCTTACGATGAAGGTGCTGTTCGGCATGCCGCTCCGGCAGACGACGGGGTTCGTTGAAAGCTTGTTGCGGCTGCGCTTACCCGCTTGAGCTAATGGGATGAACTGCCTTCCCACCAATCCGCTGCTATCGTTGCGGGCATAGGTGGAGAGGGGAGCATCTGATGGACATCAAGATTCTGGGCATTGATCTGGGCAAGACCGTTTGCAGTCTGGCCGGGCTGAACGAAGCAGGAGCGGTCGTGTTTCGCAAACGTCTCCAGCGGCATCGGCTCCTGGACTTTCTGGATGGGCTTCTGCCGTGTGTAGTTGCGATGGAAGCCTGCGGTGGCGCACATCACATCGGGCGCTTTTGTCTTTAGAATGGACATGAGCCTCGTCTGATGTCGCCGCTGTATGTCCGGCCCTATGTCAAGTAATGATCACCTCTCCATTACTTCACAAAGGGCTTCACGTAGGCGGGCGGGACAAGCCGCACCTCATGTCCCAGCATGCCGATCTCGCGGCCCCGGTAATGGGCCCCTCCGCACGCTTCCATCGCGACGACACAAGATGGCAACTGGCGGAAGAATTCCAGCACCTGCGCTCGCCGCAGCTTCTTTCGCATGACCGTTCGGCCCGCACCGTCGGCTCCATGAAACTGAAACACATTCTTCGCCAGATCGAGCCCGACCGTGGAAATCTCCGACATGACCGTCCTCCTTTGTGGATCATCGCAGCCCCACCTTGGCACATTGATGCCGTCGGGGGCGGTCACATCATCAGAGCCTCATTGTGGCTTCATCCTATTCAGGATTTGAAGCCTCCGGCAAACACGGTGCGGTTCGAACCGCACAACAGACCCAGCGCATCTTAGGAGGCTTTGGCCTGAAATCAAGAAAAATTTTTCATCTTTTTGGTACTTAATCTACCCTTAAGGTTAGGTTGTTGCATATCCCAAATGACAATATCCGTTTTTCGCACCGGAAAAGTCGAAAAAGGGTTTGGTGGTGAGTCAAACGTTAGTAGGCGCAGACACAAAAACAATATTAGTAGCAGATGACCATGCAGTCTTGTGCGATGCACTGGCCACAGTGTTTGAAAATCAAGGCTGTGCCGTTTACAAAAGCCACGACAAGAACGGTCTGTGTGAACTCCTTGATCATCATGGGCCGGATATTTTTGACATAATTCTGTTAGACGTAAACATGCCGGGAATGTTGGGTCTGAAATCAATAAAAGAAGTGTGTCGATCTGCAAAGCCAACGCCAGTCGCGTTGATGTCTTCTGGGTTGACATACCAGTTTGTAAGAGATGCACTTAAGTTGGGTGTATCAGGGTATATCCCAAAAACTACGCACCTGAACAGTTTCAAATCTGTGATGGATCTTATAGTCAGCGGTGGCATATATATACCGACTGATCTGATCGTACACGAAGATGGCATGGACAACCCGTGGAATCTCACTCCTAGAGAGCAATCCATCGCTGCTTTCGTTAGTAAAGGTATGTCAAATAAGATAATCGCGTATGAGCTGGAGATGTCTGAGCCAACAGTTAAAATGCACCTTCGATCAATATTCAAAAAAATGAAGGCAACCAACCGAACACAGGTTGCATTCGCAATTCGCGAGGCCGGCCTTCAAGTTTAAGAGTTTGATATGAAAACGGCAAGAAAAATCCCAGTACTACGATCTGCAGAGAGCTACATGAATGATTTGAAAACAGTGGTATACTTGGGTTGCCCCAATGAGGTAAGCTCTTGTGTGTTTGAGTACTTCACAAGACGTGGCGCAAAAATTATCTATGCTGATCTGTCTGAGGGGCTTAAGTCATCTTGGCGTGACGAAGGCTCAATCTTGTTCATAGATGTAGAGGGAGTAGGGGGGCAAAAACAGGTTTATAGGTTTTTGAAAAATTCCAATTTTGAGAAATATCCTGTCCCGACGATATTGTTCTATAATGACCAACTGGATCGCCATGGGAAGCGGGCTAAGGCCTTGACTGGTTTGGCGCCACTGTCCGATTTTGATGACCCTTATTCTGTTGAGTTTGCAATTGCACAAGCAACTACATCATACGCAGCATGCAAGAAAGAAGGCAAAATATTGTCGTTGAAGCAGAGGTAAACGGTCAGGGTGTCCGAAGTGACGAAACTTGTGAAAACTTAAATAAGGTGAAGTCTATGTCTGATCTTATGACCGATGAAGAATGGGCATTTTATGAACCATTTCTTTGGGATGTACGGGCTTCGCACGGTCGCAAACCCTCTAGTTACCGCCGTACTCTCGACGGAATCTTTTGGGTTATGCGGACGGGTGAGTCTTGGCGTAACACACCCAAAAGATACGGAAATTGGATGGCGGTGTACCAACAGTACCGGCGGTGGTCTATGGTTGGCCTCTGGGAGAAAATCGAAAGCGCACTGCGGGCGGAAAGGGCTGCATGCGGAGTTTCTACGGAAACAAATACTGATGCTTTCGAGGCTCCAGTGTCTATCTACACGCGCCCTACCGGGCTGTAAAAATAAAAACTAATATTTGTGACGGGTGAAAAATGAGTGCATTGTACCAGCTGCAAGCTCAGAGAAGGAAGGTTAAAAATAAACTGTTGAGAATTGCGCTTCCCTTCAAGAGTCGATTTCTGGTCAAGGAGAGACTTGCATTAAGTGGGTCACAAGTAAGAACACACTAACATGCGAGTATATAGCCTCATATCCGCTTTGGTCACAATTACATCTATCAGTGCGTGCGCGAGTAGAGATCTTAATCTGTCGCGCTCCATTTTTAGCCCTGCACCAGCCGGACTGGTAAATGTTGGCCTTCCAGGTGCGTTTTGCACCGGAGTGCAAATTGATGAACGTAGAGCATTAACTGCCGCGCACTGTTTGTACAATAAAGATGGTAGCGGGGTTGTAAATGCTAAAAGTATCCATGTGGTGAGGGAAGCGGATATCGCGCCGGTGAATAACCAAGTTTTAAGTTCTGAAATGCTTCCCGGCTTTGAAATCGGGCTTAGAACAGTTGAAAATATAAATTATGATGTTGCGGTTTTGACATTTTCCGATGCCGTGCCTGGGAATTTCCCTACTCTAAATATTTCCGACGGGCCCATGCAGTTGGGTGAAAGAGTGGTCACGTCTTACTACAAAAATGTAGGGAGCAACTTCTATTTGGTCGAAGCTAATTGTAGCGTACTTAACAGAAAAAAAAGTGTCTTGGTTTTGGACTGCCCGATCGATTTCGGCGCATCCGGCGCTCCAGTTTATCGGGTGATGCGAGAAGGCGCGAGTGCCTTAGTGGCAATTATTGTTGCCAAGGCGATGTGGCGGAATAGACCAGTGGCCTTGGCGGTTAACGTCGGGTCAGTATGAACCGGGAGAATGATCATGACTGAAATTGACTATGACAAACTATCTCTCCAAGAGCTGGAGGCAATGCAGGGAGAGGTGAAAAAGGCAATAATGAGCTACCATAACAGGCGGAAAAAATTGGCAATTGAAAAAATGACTGCATTAGCTAAAGAATTGGGATTTTCATCTCTTTCAGAAGTAATGGGGCCTAGATTAATGGACGTAAAAAGTTTTGAAGTTGAACCGGTTTACAGGAATCCTGAAAACCCAGACCAGACCTGCGGGAACCGGGGACGTAAGCCCTTTTGGTTCAAAGAATTGTTGTCACGCGGTTACACAATAGAGCAGTTGCGTATTGAAAATCAGGAGTAGGGGAATGTCATGAATTGAGGTGAAGGCATGACCGTCCTCCTTTGTGGATCATCGCAGACCCACCTTGGCACATTGTTGCCGTCGGGGGGGCGGTCACATCATCAGAGCCACGCTGAAGGGCCTTGTTGCACAAATCGGTTGGGGGATTCACTGCATGAATCCAGCATGATAGCTGGGAGGCATGAGCAGCTGGGCCCCTACGAAGTACAAGACCACGAACTGGTCGGCTTACAATGAAGCACTGTGTCAGCGCG
>JBLXCH010000173.1:0-6077 GCA_048265065.1 Motiliproteus sp.
GCGGGGTGGGCCGACACTATGCTGGAAAGGTGGCCCCGTAAGATTGGATAAAAGCGGTACTCAGGGCGGTAGAAGCCAGTGCGACCGCCGGCCTGGAGAGGCGCGAAATGCGGTCGTGCCGTGTTGACGGCTGTGGTCGCTGGGATGCTGCATTCGAGGTATCCAGGGCGAGGTTTCGGCGGGGAAAGCGCCGCGCCGATCTGGCTTGGGCGTGCCGCCTGTCCGGCTCTTCAGGCGGGTGCTGGGTCGTCAGGTGGAGGGGGATTGGTGAGACGTGTCAGACATGAATGCCGATCGCCGATATGCGCTGGCGGCGAACGGGCAGCGGCAAACTCAAACCACGGTTCGCGAGTTCCTGGGATGTGGGAACTTCACCACTATCGGTCCGGCACTTAAGCGCTGGCGTGCTTGCCGATCACCGCTATATGACTGAGAATCAAGCTCATTTCCACAGTACCACTTCCCAGGAACAAGAGAATCTTACGGATGAGTCCCCGGTATATCGTTGCGCTGTTACTAATCCTGCTTTTTCCTCTCAATGTCCATGCAGAGCCGGTCAAGCTGAGCCGCAGCGGCATATGTCATGATACAGAGAGCCCGTATTACAGCCGCACGAAGAACTTCACGGCGTACGATAGTCTCCAGCAATGCCTGGACAGTGGCGGCAGGCTTCCCAAAGGCCATCCCGGCTTCCTGGCAGGTAACACGGCATTACAGCTTTCGCATGGTGATGTCCGGCAGGTGGCGACTCCAGCTCCGAGGATCGAGCAGTCTGTACGGCAGGTGACAGGCTATGACAGGTCACTGTTCGATCACTGGATTGATGAGGATCATGACTGCCTGACTACGCGACATGAGCTGTTGATGAAGCTGTCGACTGGTACGGTTGATACTGGTAGCAATCCCTGTACCGTCAGTCGGGGCCGCTGGAACGATCCCTATACCGGCAAGATTTTTTATGATGCCAGGGATCTCGATGTCGATCACCTCGTCCCTCTCAAATGGGCGTGGGACCATGGTGCAAATGCTTGGTCGCCGGAACAAAGACGGGAATTCGCCAATGATGAGGCAAATCTATTTGCTGTTGAGGCCAGCGTTAACCGGGAAAAGGGAGCCCTCGGCCTGCTGAACTGGCTACCGCCAGATCGCAGCTTCCACTGTCAGTATATCCTGCGGTTCACCCGTATCGTCAGGAAATATGACCTTGTTATGTCCGATACTGAGGGGCTGGCGATGCAGTACTTGCGACATAACAAGTGTGGTTAATGATCTATAATGCTTCAGGTCTATACCATCATGCTGCAAGGAGGCAGGTTATGGCTCTTTCTCTTTCCCGCAAGAAGCGTCAGTCCCTTCTCATTGGCAATAACATCACCGTCACGATTGCCGATGTTTGCGGTGACCGCGTGACATTGCAAGTCGACGCACCGAAGGATGTGACGGTGCTCCGTGATGAAATCGCTCCATACTATCCACGACAGACTATATGGCAGCGTATGCTCGGTAGGCTTTTTCACGGGTAGCCGTTGATCAGCCCATATTTACCTGAAGTCCTAGGTGAGGTGCTTATCGGTTTCCGAGCGCTCAGGGACCAAGTTGGTATTGAGGTGTTTTGGCGTACGGCCTGCTAAGACAGGCCGGGAGATTGTCGGTGCCGGGCCTGTGGCGAGACAAAATCAGAAAAAAAATAAGAAATAGTGGAAAATGAAGATTAGTCAGCAAAGTGCCCTAAGCGGACATTGCCTGTTCTAAATGGAAAGCGATGAACAATTTTACCATCATCCTGTGCGTTCCTTCCCTTGAATACTGGCTATCATTTGATGTTTGTATCAGAATAAAAAAATGTGTCTCACGATCACTTATTAGTCGACGGAGGTCAAGCGACAAAAGGTCCCTGTCACACGCTTTCAACGCGCTCGCGATATTATCTGTCTCACGCGTGCGATGACATCTTTGCTCAGGTTTATCACCGGATAGGTAAAAGGCAACACCTGACCACCGTCGGTTAATGGTTGATCCTTTGCCCGATTTGTATCAGGCTACCCACGGGCAGATCAGATAGCCAAAGAATTTCGCGACGAAGTGCGGGCTGAAAAGCCTTGATAGTATGCTTACTTGCATTGTTAATATATCATTATTGTACTGAAATCTTTGGGTTGTCTGAAATCGCATAGGGTTTTCACTGTTCAATACAACCAATTTAATCTGATCAATGGAGTGATTTATGCCTGCAATATTTAAGGCTAGTGAATTTCTATGTTCCAGTTGCATAAGTGATTATGGTTTGAAGAGATTAGTTGAGCAGGCTGGTACAGCGTTGCGCTGCTCGTCTTGCCTTCACGAGCATAGTCCAGCTGTAACCTTTGGAAAATTGTCCGGATGGATGAAAGAGATATGGGTTAAATGGGTCGAGGTTGAGTGGGAGTCCATCGATATTCATACTTCCACGGGTCCTGTGTTAAAGGACTTATCTGGTATCCAAGGCAAGCCAGCACGGGAGTTTCTGGCAGATATGACCGGCCTATCGGGGGGAGCCCTTAATACCGTTCTTCAGTTGTTGGAGTTGTCGAATAATGCAGAATGCACGACAATCTATAAGAAAATAAATATAGGTCCTACTCAAGCGGCTACGCGCTGGGCTATGTGTTCATTGGGGATACGTTATCAACAGCGCTTCTATAATCGGAGTGCAGAAAGATTCTGGGAGGAGTTGTTCAGAAATGTCGACACCATGAAGCGGTACAGACTACCGACGACTTTATTTCCTGCGCCTATCGGAGGAGTAAGTTTCGATGATAATGTCGTCCGGAGTATGGCAGCAGGAAGCTTGAAGCTGTATAGGGCCCGAAAAGTGGAACATTCAAATCATATTGAGTATCTGGATGAGAATGCTACCACTCAATTTAAAAACCCACCTTCGGAATTTTCCAGTGAAGGGAGGATGAATCCGGCTGGAATTAGTTATCTATACGCCGCTCTTGATCGGGATACTTGTGTGGCGGAGTTGAGGCCATCAATTGGCGATAAAGTCGTTACGGCTGAATTGGAAATAATTGACGAGCTAAGGCTTTTAGATTTCTCTGCTCTTGAGAATTCCCTTCATGATCACAAAGTTAGCTACTTTGATGACGAATTTGAAGAGAATGAGATTCGCTCAAAGCTTGTGACAGATCTTCATGGTTTGATATCCAAACCTGTAACTCCGCATCAAAAGAGTGATTACCTCATGACTCAGTTTATGGCTGAGTATTTGGCTAATCGCCACAAATCAAAGATAGATGGTATTATATTCGCGTCTTCGCAAAGGTTAGGTGGTGTGAATGTGGTTGTTTTTCCGCAGCTTACTCCTGACTTTAAGTTGGATAACTTACCCCAAGATGAGGATGAATACAGTCTTTATCAAGTGATGTGTGATCCTCAAAAAGTCACTGTTCACAGTGGTTGTATGAACGTAAATGTAATTCCGGGAAGTTTGGTTTTGCATCATATTAAAGCTGTCTGCTATGAGTACGATATCGCGAAGGTAAAGGATGGAAAGACAGGGCTGCTCTCCGAGGAAGATTACTAGTAAAGCCGGGTCCGCTGTCGAAAATAGTTGGCAGCATACCCGGTGCTTGGGCGGTTACGTGCTTCAAAATTTGTTGATGAGATAATTGGTCAGACTCTAGGTGTGAGGCGAAGGCTAGGGCTGGAGGTAAGGCGCGCTAAAATCACAGACTAGCTGTTCGTTCCATGTAGCAAAAGTAGTCTTCAATCAATGCTTTTACGATAGATCTAGCCTCTTCTAGCTTCTCGGCAGTTGTATGTCTTAGTTGGTCAAACTTTTGACCTCTACGAGTCGTGTCAATCACCGCAGTTTCGGATCTTGCTTGCGCTTAAGGAGTGTCAGCTTTGTGCCGGATGTGACGTTCTTGGCTACCTCGATTAGTTCTCGGTGGTAGGTCGCGTGCCGGCCAGAAGCGGAGATGGATTCGGTAAACTTGGAATATCCGGAAACTACGGAAAATACAGCAAGTCTAATTTTGGGAATGATGGCTTGGTGACTAACGACCCAAAGCGGTCATACGCCCATGTCTTTGCTCCCTACGCATAACTTTCCGACAACAGCTGTATGTACATTCAGTATATTTGGCTGTCTCCAGTCCAATGCGCGGATGCTGCAACATAGTGCTCTGTTTCTACTGGCGTGGGAGCCTGAAATGGTCCAATATAAAACTATTATGGATGAAGGCCGTCGGATACTGAACACGGTCCCACACGCGTATGCTCGTTTTAAACGGAGGAGAATGGCTGCAATACCTGTACGTTTTTATGTTAGATTTACTTGCACAATACGGGCGTCCATAGATGTTATGCGCAGTGTAAACTATGTACAGGAAATTAGATGTTTAATCTGATTGTTAGCGGCGGAGGCTGGGCAGAAAGTCGCGATACTTTCATGCTCGGGCGTACGTTCGAATACACATCTGACGAGTTAGTTACTCGTTTCAAGCCCAATGGTGTTTTGGACTTTGAAGCTATACGTAGTCTTCCCACGCTTTTTATGGAAGAGTCTTGGGGTTCAGAGCCACGATACGCAAGAATCGGGAGAATCATTGAATTATCTGAATCTAAGGGCACTATATCCCTAGAATATTTCTATGACCCAGAAATAGCACCAATCTCCAACGAAACACTAGAGCGCATTGCAAAGGAACTTGATATAGCTGATTTCGAGTTCAGCCGTACTCACTGGGCAATAAAAAGCCAAGATATTTTTCGAGTGTTATTAAGGCATGCGAGTCCGCAAAGAAAACAACCTAAAGTTTTCTCACTAAATGATCCTGAGCTGATCGAGCCCGTATTGGTTTCTGCAATGATGCCGTTCTCCTCCCAATTCGATCAGGTCTATACGGCACTCCAACAAGTATCCGACCAATATGGATTGAGGTGCCGCAGAGCTGACGATATTTGGGAAAACCCGGCTGTGATGCAAGATGTCGTTTCACTTATAGACAAATCCCGAATTGTGATTTGTGACTGTACGGGTAGAAATCCAAACGTTTTTTATGAGGCAGGCATAGCACACACTCTTGGTAGAGAAGTCATACTAATTACTCAGGCTGAGAGTGATATTCCTTTTGATCTAAGGCATCTGCGCTACGTCTCCTATCTGAATAATGGTGAAGGCTTGCAAGACCTAAAGTCAAAATTGGCACAAAGAATTTCAGCCTTAGTGGGCGCGTAGCAATGTGTCGTATAACAAGTTGGTGTTGTACGTCCGGCCACAAAATCGTGTCCTCCACCGGACGCGCTAACGCGCGCCTCAAACCAAGGCGTTATGCGTAAAGGAACCAGTCATGGATGGTCGAATTACAGAAATATTTGAGAAGCTCAAACACGAAGTAAATATTCTTCATGTTAAATGGACTTACTATCGGCAGCTCTACGCCTCAAAATCAGAAGATATTGAGCTTCTTAACAGGCATGGCTCAAATGTGTTTTATATGTTTCAAATCCAGACGCTTGATGAAGTCTGCCTGATTTTTAGTAAGCTCACAGACCCAAACAAACAGGGTAGCAACGAAAACCTAAGCCTTAAACAGTTGATCGTCTATGCAAGTGATAGTTCAGAGCCTGAGTTCGCACAAACACTCAAACACAAATTCGAAAAATTAAAAGCAGCATGCGAAAATTTTAGGCTACTTCGCAATAAGCGTATTGCTCATGCTGATCTTACTCATGGACTTGGAGCCGAAAGTGAGCCACTACCTGGAATATCAAGAGAATATGTTGAAAATGCTTTGAGTTTTCTTCGTGATCTTATGAATCATTTCGAGCTACATTATCGAGACTCACAAACGGCATATGATATGGTCATTATTCCTTTCACGTCAGACGGGAATAAACTTTTGAAAGCCCTGAGAAATGCTGAAAAATACGAAGCTCTGGAAGCAGAAAACGCATAACAAATAAGGATAGGTGGCGCGAAGCCGCCACCTGATCCGGGTGTTGAACAAGCCCGGCCAGATGCCTTTATAAGGTAAATTACGGCGTGCGGTGCATGGCGGTTTTGGTGGCAGGCACGCGCGGTGACT
>JBLXCH010000174.1:0-5932 GCA_048265065.1 Motiliproteus sp.
CCGACAAAGGCAAAGCCTGAGTAATCAGGTGGCGCAAAGTTACGGGTCCTGTTTCGTACCTTCAAGTACGAACCAGGATCGCCGGACCGCCGAAGGAGAGAACCACTTACGGATTGGCCGCTAGAGGATCTTTTTCTGAATTCCAACTTCAGGAGAGACCCATGCGCCTGTCCAGGCCTACATTTTCTTCGTTGCTCGCGGCTGCCGGCTTCGCAATCACGTTGAGCTGCACCAGCTTGAGCGCCGCTCCCAACCAAGCGAATGACCAAAGTGCCACACCTTTGGTGGCTCAGCAGGCACGCCAGCAAGCCGCGGAACATACCCAGGCGTTGATGGTACTTCAAAAGCAGTGGGCCAACGCCAAGGGAGCCGACAAGTCTCATGCACTTGAGCAATTAATCGCCAAGGCGAAAGCTCGTCAGCAGTTCCTTTCAGACCTGATCAAAACCAACCCGGCTGAAGTGCTGCGCGTTGCCATTCCGGAAGAAAAACAGCGAAACATGCCAGAAGACGTACTGGAACTTCTCGAACAGAAACTGGAGCTGGAAGGTGATTTCGAGTCCTTATATGAAGACTACGAGGACGGCACTCATAAGCTACGTCAGTTTTTGAAAACGCCCTTTGGCGAGCGGTTCGAGCTGCACTTCGCCGACAAAGCAGCCATGTTGCCGAGCGGCGCCCAGGTGCGTATTAATGGCCTGCTGTTGGCCAGTAGCGACACCGAGTCGGATGGCAACATCGCTCTAAGCTCCGAGGCAGATATCCTTACCCTGGAACAGGGTACCAGCACAACCGGCGGCAGCAACGGCGGTACACCCGAATTATCAAACACCTACGGCGAGCAGAAAACCCTCGTCATGCTGGTCAACTTCGAGGATAAACCTGAAGAGCCCTATACCCAGGAGTATGTCCGTGACATGGTCTTTAATCAGGTGAGCAGCTATATGATGGAAAACTCTTCCGGCCAGACCTGGTTAAGCGGCGACGTTACGGGCTGGATGACTCTCCCACTCTCCGGCGCAGAATGCCCCATTTCTCTTAGGGCGGAGGCTGACAACGCCGCGACTGCGGCGGGCTTCGACCTCACGGCTTACACACGCCACATCTACGTATTCCCCACCAACGGCTGCGGCTATGCGGGACAAGGGACTGTCGGTGGCAATCCATCCCGTGCCTATATTAATGGTAGCCTCACGCTTGAGACAACGGCTCACGAATTGGGGCATAACCTGGGGCTCGCACACTCGCACTCCCTGGTTTGTAGCGATGGTTCCATTATTGGTGCCGGACTGCGGACAGCCGGTAATGAACCCTGGTTGAACTGTACAAACCTGGAATACGGCGACGGAGTGGACAACATGGGCTGGGGAAAGGCAACCCACTTCAACGCGCCACAGAAACAAAGGTTGGGTTGGCTGAACTATGCTGCGTCACCAGGGGTTACCACTGTGGAGCAGTCGGGATCGTATCAGCTAGAACCCTATGCCTCGGCCGATACAGGGATCAAGGCGTTGAGAATTCTCAAGGAGCCGGCCAACCAGTATGGCTACAAAACCTGGTATTACCTGGAATACCGTCAAGCTACGGGCTTTGACAGCGCACTGGGTGCGGGTGTAGGTGCCTACGCGATGGACTCCGACAATGTCCTGAATGGCGTTACCATACACGCTTACTACGAAGGCGGCGGCAATTCGATCTACCTTCTGGACATGACGCCGGAAACCAACACCGAGCTTTATACCCAAGATCCGGCCCTGGTAACCGGCGCCTCCTTTACCGATCCAGACGCGGGCGTCACCATCACCACCGAGTGGGCGGATGCTGCCGGCGCTACCGTTAATGTGAGCTTCGACACGGTAACGCAAACCTGCACGCCAGCCAACCCTAGCCTGAGCGTCACACCCGGTGAAAGCCCCTGGCTGACGGCGGGCAGCGTCTACAGTTACACCGTAACAGTCACCAACAATGACAGCAGCGCCTGCGACGATAACAGCGTCAGCCTGGCCGCCAGCGCGCCTACCGGTTGGGGCAGCAGCGTTGCCAGCAACAGCCTTACCCTGGCGCCCGGCGAAAGCGCGTCTACCAGCGTTACCCTGACCTCTGCCAGCAACGCAGCGGACGGCTTCTACACCCTGGACGTGACTGCAGCCAGCGGTACATACAGCGCCACCGACTCAGCCACCTTCGTGATCGATACACCGGTTTCCGGCAATAGTGCGCCGGTCGCCGTGAACGACAGCGCCACCATCAGCACCATATCGCCGGTAACGATCAATATTCTGGGCAACGACTGGGACCCGGAGAACGATACCCTGCGACTGCAGAGTATCAATCAGGGGGCTAAAGGGTCGGTACAGGTCAACGCCGATGGCAGTATCACCTACACCCCGGCCAAAAGCTTCAAGAGCAGCGACAGTTTCACCTACGCCATCACCGATGGCGGGAAAACGGCCCAGGCCACCGTGTCCATCAACCTGCAAAACGCTGATGCCGGCGGTAGCACGACAGGCGGCGGCAACGGTAAAGGTCGCACCAAGTAAGCTCGGCACAGCGCCTTAGTCATACGCACTAAAATACCCGCGGCAGCATAGTTGCCGCGGGTATTTTCTGGCTCACTACGAAAAAGGGCGATGGGTCTTCACCCATCGCCCTCAACCACTATTTAAGTGGGGTCAATATTTATAAGCTACCTATTCTAAGGTACCCTGTGTTGCTGTCGGCAAAGTGACATCCACAGATTCACATGCATGATCGACAGCGACATAGTTGTCATCGCCTGGATATTTCGCAATATATGATATACCGCCGGTCTCGCTTATGGTTGTAGACTGTGACACGGCAGCGATACCGTTTAAGAGAGCCCCGGTTGACATTGTCGCGGTCCCTTCACAGTTACTATTACCATAGATGTTATAAGTGACCGTTCCGGTAGGATCACCCGAACCGTCACCGCTGACGAGGGCCTGATCTGTCACGATGACATGGGTCGTAATCGACGGCAGACGTTTAACCACTCTCAGCCACTCACAACCGGACTCCGATGCAGCGGTATAGAAGCCATTGCCGCTGTAGAAGGCCTTGTAAGCCAGGATCTTAGTGTTTTGACCAGTCGGAATGTATCCGGTTGTCGAGAATCCAGACGACTCGGCAAGGCCACTGCCCAGGGTAGCATCCGTGGTCCCGTTGGCCACAATCTCACTCGTGCAACTCATATCGGAATAGAATTTGAAGTCCACGGTGCCGGTCGGTGTCGGACCGTCACCGGTGACCTGGGCCATATCGTGCACGGTACCGCCGATGATGAAGTCCTCCGTGAAGCCCACCCTATTCTGGATATCCAGACCGGTACCAAAGGTATGGGTACCACTGGGAGCGCCCGAATGGATCTCGGTTGCTACCACAGGTGTATATTTCTCGATTGTCAGGGGTTCGCAATCTGCGACTTCGCCAGATTTGTAAATGGGGCTGCCACCGTATGAAACCCTGAAGGAGAGTGATTTGCTGGCATCGGTGGTCAGATAACCGGT
This sequence comes from Motiliproteus sp., assembly GCA_048265065.1. Classification (GTDB taxonomy): domain Bacteria; phylum Pseudomonadota; class Gammaproteobacteria; order Pseudomonadales; family Balneatricaceae; genus Motiliproteus. Next base: position 3,528 of record JBLXCH010000174.1, read on the forward strand.
GGTATCAAAGTCTGGGGACTCCGCCACTCCACCAACAAGCGTAACTGTTTCAGAGCCATTGCCATTCGTACCAAATGACGTAATGACGGGTGCAAGAGGACCTCCTTCCGGACCTTCACAAGCATCACCTTCATACAGGGTGAAGGTAACATCGCCTGTCGGCGTTGCGCCGCTACCAGTAACGGTCACCTCGTCGTGGATAACTGTACCGACTTTAACCGTGCCGAACGTTATATCGGAATGATCCTCAGGAACAACGGTTTTATGTATCTCGGTAACCAGAGACGGTGTCAGCGCGTTCAGCGTCAGGTTTTCGCACGCGGCTACCGCATCGGGAAGGTCGTTGGAACTGACGAACGTGGCTTTGAATGAGATTAAACCCGTATCATACGTTGCATCCGGGATCCTAAACCGCAATTCATCGCCATACAGTTCACTAGTAACTGAGGTTCCGTCGTCCGGTACAGTTCGCTCAAAATAACCACCGTCTGCCTCTGGTACTTCATTACCCTCTGTACAGTCGTTATCGGCATACAATTGAAAGGATACAGTACCTTCCAGGACTGAGGTACCGAAGCCGGTTACACTGAGAAACGCAGCGTCGTGGAGTGAACTGCCGGCGCTAACTGATTCACCCTGAATATCAGTACCGTGGGCATCTTTCAAATGTATCTCGGTTCTGAGCGCTGTGCCGCACACCGGGAAGCGGCCTTGCCTGAAGTCCTTAAGCTGAGCGGTGGGAGAGGTGGAGGAGCGTGTCTCGGCTAAAAAGCTGCTGAAACAAGCATCGCTCTGAAGAACTTTGCTAAGATTGATACCACCTTCGAACAAGCTCAATTCAGGATAAGTGTCTGGTGGAAGGTCTGGATCAGGCTGTTTCGGCACGTAGAACCAGACAATGGGTTCACCACCAGCATTAGCAATTGCGCAGTAATCATCACCACTACCACCGTCACATTGAGCATCCTCTTTCACAAGAATTACTAGATTATCACCTCCGCAGTCACCAGGTATTAGATTAGCTTCATTACCAGGCGTCTTTTTAGGGCAGACAGCCGGATTCCATTGCAGAATCTGGACCTCCGGGGCACTACCAGCTGCCCAGTGAACAAGAGCTAGTACATCCTTGTCGCTATGCACTTCATTGAATGTGCCGTCAGGCTTCGGATAGACATCATTTTCGAAAAACCAAAACCCCATTTGGGCATCGCCGTCATTAGCGAATCGATCGGCGCCGAAGTATACGACCAGGTCACCGTCGACGTCGTATGCTGCGGCAAATGCATTAGTGATGTCATCCTTATCCGGTACAGAACCATCTGTCCACTTCCAATTTGAAACATCAAGGTCATCTTTGGAACCACCTTGAGTGAAGATCGTTTGTGGGGCGGCATCTTCAAGAATCCCGGTAAAGGCTTCCGAGTTACCGCAGTTAGTAGCTGACCCATCTGGATTGGGATCCTCACCGCAGTCAGCATACAGATTAGACCAGTCATCGGCTGCGCTCTGTTGATGAGCATTACCGTCAAGTTCAAAAACATGTATGTCATGTACGGCATACACCGATGCCGACCCCATACACAAGCAAGCCCCTAGCAACCAGGCCGGGAGCGTCTTAAATAGATTAAGCGTTCGCATTTCCCACCTCCAGAACCACAACGGGTATTTCGTTCTGTTAACCGCTCTGGTTTGAAATGGAATATCGCCGGTCCCAGATAGAACCGATGATAATTCCTGTGTGGTTAATCTCCTGTCCCTGTATCCGATGGTTTCTACAGATCCCCTTACCCTCGTACGCTGCACGTCGCGTAACTAACTAATTACGCAACCTTCAACCAACTCAGGCAGAAACCACCTTCCATGGGAACACGCAAACTGCTGACAACTGACACGGCACCCCGGCGTTCCCCTTCAGATTCGAGCACGATCAGAACAGTGCCGAAACTTGCTAATCGCTTTGTTACTGCAAGGGCCGGGCCATTTTCATAAGTAATTGAAAGTAAGGAAAATAATCGATATCAAATGTATATTTTGATATCCAGACCGTAAAGCTGTCCTTACAGAAACGCACGAAAAACGCATAACATATTGAATTCAAATGGAATAAATATTTAAGACGGCTGTCAGCCTTATGATACAGCCGTAAATGCGGATACCGGAAACCGCCAGAGGCCATAAGACTGCATTTGTCACCACTACCCGTACAGGGCTCCATCAACATCCTGTCGACCAATTTCTACGCCGCCCCCGTTCTGTCTCGTTTGGTTTACTACCAGGAGTATCCAACTAAGCATCTGTCTGCTATCAGCAACGCTTATCAGGATAACCGATCAAATTAGAGACAGTGGCCGCTCGCCATATTCCACATCTGTATAAATGTCGAACAATTCAACATGTTATAGTTC
>JBLXCH010000175.1:0-5907 GCA_048265065.1 Motiliproteus sp.
CAGCAGGTTGAATTCACCGTAACTCAGGGCCAGAAAGGTCCTCAGGCGGAAAACGTAGTAGGTCTGTAATTTACAGCCCTCCAGCGTTTTAAAAAAGGCAGCTTCGGCTGCCTTTTTGCGTATTAGGCTACTAATTCTTCTCCCCTACCGCTGCAAATCTCCCCTCAATTGTTAAACTGCTTTAAAACGGACACAATCCGACAAGCGTAACCACAACAGAAACCTTCGGATAGCATACACGCATGAAAATACCCAAGCGATTACAGCCCTTAGTCGACGACGGCCTGGTGGATGAGGTGCTGTATCAGTTAATGAGCGGCAAAGAAGCTCAAGTATTCGTGGTTCGCTGTGGAGACAGTGTTCGCTGCGCGAAAGTTTACAAAGAGGCTCAGAAACGCAGTTTTAAACAGGCCGTTCAATACCAGGAAGGTCGAAAGGTCCGGAACAGCCGCCGAGCCCGGGCGATGAGCAAGAAAACACGATACGGCCAAAAAGAACAGGAAGATGCCTGGCTGAATGCCGAAGTCGACGCGCTCTATCGCCTTGCCCAAGCCGAGGTGCGCGTACCAGCGCCTTTTGGGTTTGTTGACGGTGTGCTTCTGATGGACATGATCTCGGATGAAGACGGCAAAGCGGCTCCGCGATTAGACGATGTGGTACTAACACCGGAGCAAGCTAAGGTTTACCATAGCCAAGTTATATCGGATGTCGTTCGCATGTTGTGTGCGGGTTTGATTCACGGTGACCTCTCCGAGTTCAACGTTCTTGTAGATCCCCATGGCCCGGTCATCATCGACTTGCCGCAAGCGGTTAACGCGTCAGGGAACAATAACGCTGAACGCATGCTAGAGCGTGATGTTGACAACATGCGCCGTTATTTCGGGCGCTTTGCACCGGAATTGTTGAATACGGACTACGGTAAAGAAATCTGGGCACTTTATGAAGCTGGAGAACTCTACCCCGACACCGCACTTACCGGTTGCTTCCAACACAACACCAAAAGTGCGGATGTGGACGAGCTCATCGAAATCATTGAAGCAGCCAAAGAAGAAGAACGGGATCGCCAAGAACGCCTACAAGAGGCGGAAGCCGGTAATGATTAAAGGATCTTTATGTTTTTAGACCGCTTTTATTCTATAGAAGACGAACGCATTGTTATCACAGCGCGTCAGGCGAGCCTCTTTGCAAAGGAAGTAGCCGGAGATTTCAATCCAATCCACGACGTGGACGCTCGCCGCTTCTGTGTGCCGGGTGATCTGCTGTTTGCCATCGTGTTATCACGGTTTGGATTGTCCAGCTCCATGACGTTCAAATTTCAGAACTTGTTGGGCGCGGAAGTACCGCTCGAGTTTCGTGAACGTGAAGACGGCACGATAGAAGTTTGCGACCAAGCGGGTAAAATCTATATTGAAGTGAGCCGCAGCGGCGAGCATACGCTCGATGAGAAGACCATTGAAGAATTCATCCGATGCTATGTTTCGACCTCCGGAAAAAACTTTCCCCATACGCTCAAGCCGCTCATGGAATCTCACGGGGTCATGTTCAACCCTGATCGCCCAATGGTGATGTATCAGAGTATGAGCCTGACTCTTGAGCAGCTTAATACCTCTAACCCGGACCTGGAACTGAGCAATACCAAGCTGGAAGCTGCCGGGAAACGAGGCAACGTCACGCTGGATTACAGGCTGTTGTCCGACGGCCAGCCAGTTGGCGAGGTATCGAAACACATCATGCTTGGCGGTCTTCGGGAATACTGCCCGGATGCGATGGAACAGGTTATCGAAGAGTTTTATCGCCTAAAAGCTAAGGGTACTGGCGCGTAAACGGCCACTCCTTATGAAGTTATCGCGCATGGTGAGTAATCAAAACGGCGTTAGTCGCAAACGCGCTAACGCCTTGATTGCCACAGGTCGTGTTTCAGTGAATGGCGAGGTGTGCAGGAACCCGCAGCATGACGTCAGCGAGTTTTGTGCCGTCATCGTAGACGGAGACGTTATTCAACAGGGTCGGCCGTCCCGATACCTTATGCTCAACAAACCCGCGGGCTACTTGAGTGCAACCGTCGACGATATCCATCCGACCGTACTCGAGTTGATTCCCCCCGAACTCCAGAATGACCTTCATATTGGTGGCCGCCTTGATCGCGCTAGCACCGGTCTTTTGATCCTGACTAACGATGGAAACTGGTCGCGCCGCCTGACCGAGCCAGAAATCAAGATTCCCAAAGTGTATCGGGTAACAACGGAAAATCCCATCACTTCGGACACGCATCAACGATTTGCGGAAGGCATCTGGTTCGAGTTCGAACAGCTGACCACTTCGCCGGCTCAGATTGAAGTACTTCACGAGCGTGAGGCTCGAATAACGATTTACGAAGGCCGATACCATCAAGTGAAACGAATGTTTCACGCCGTTGGTAACAGAGTCACCTCACTTCATCGAGAACGTATGGGCAAGATACAACTCAACGACGAGTTATCGCCCGGCCAGCATCGATCACTCACCGCCGAAGAAATCGATTCTGTTTAAACCCGGCCATTGCGCAATCGGTTGCTCAAACACGCTCAAACGTGTGCAAGCAAACATCGACGGTCAAAGACAAAGATTCCAAAGCAGCGGCCCTTGCCCTACCCTCTTGGCAGGCTCGGTAGAGGTGTGGAGTCATGGCGAGCAGGTCAGCAATCGACTCGGCGCCAGCAAGATGCAGTGGAAAACGAATATCTTCACTCGCTATGCGGCGAAAACCCTCAGGAGCGTTTGAAACCTTCTTGGATTCCGTTCGCACTTCCGGATAGATAATCTCTCTTAATTCCCGCAGGTGATCCTGCCCGGCATCGACCTGAATCAGCAGCCCACCCGGGCGAAGTACTCGAGCAAACTCGGAATAGACCGGAAAACCGAACATGCACAAGATTCTGTCGAGCGATTCAGATATAACCGGCAAATTCGCATTGCTGCCCACTACCCAGCTCGCACGTGGGTCTTGCTTAGCAGCTGATAATACGGCCCATTTAGAAATATCAAGCCCTAGCAATCGCCACTCGACATTGCCGGCGTATTGTCCAAGCTGGCGGAGGTAGTAGGCCTCTCCACAGCCCGCATCCAGGCAACTTAAAGGCGCACCATCAGGAGCGCCTGCTACGGTAGCCTTTGTTACCGCTTCTGCGATTGGCCGGTAATATCCGGCTTCAAGAAACCGCTGTCGCGCGGAAACCATCGCCTTACTGTCACCCGGATCCTTGGAACGCTTTTTCTGCACGGGAAGCAAATGGACATACCCTTGTCGGGCGACATCGAAACTGTGTCCGCTTTCACACCGCCAGCTCTTTTCCTCTCGACAAAGAGGCAGGCCGTCTAACGGGCAGGCAAGGTGTCCGAAGGGTGCAACACTCATGGGTGATTCCTGAAACTAAAAAAGATATTTAACTTTGGCGGTCATCGTCATTGCTCGGCAAAAGGTACTCGTTCACGTAAATCTGATTTTTACCCCTGCGTTTAGCTTCGTACATAGCTTTGTCCGCACTTTGCATGATGCCTTCAATCGTCAAGCCCGCGCCCCTGGCAATGGTAATACCAATACTGACGCCCACTCGTGCAACCCCCAAAGGCAACACGACAGGCTGTGACACGGCAGCAAGAATTTTCTCAGCCACCACCTTTGCGTTTTCAGTAGACGACACCTCGGGCAGGAGCACGATAAATTCATCGCCCCCCATTCTTACGACGGTATCGGTTTCCCGAACGTTGCGCTCTAAACGCTCGGCGATTTCTTTGAGCAAGATATCGCCGGCGTCATGCCCGTAGGTATCGTTGACTTGTTTGAAATGGTCAAGATCGAGGAACATCAATCCTAGGTGACGGGCATGACGACCGGATAATGCGATAGCCAGCTGCATACGATCTTCCAGTACTCGACGGTTTGGAAGGCCCGTTAAGCTGTCTTGGAAAGCCAGGCTGTGAATGGTTTCCTGGTATTCCTTGATCTCCGAGAAGTCCTGAAACGAGATCACTACACCCTCATCACCAGTATCGCTGGTAAGCGGTGCGGCATTGAGAATGACAGGTATCGTCGAATCGTCTTTACGGCGAAACTCTTCGTCTTTGCTACGATAGAGCTGCCGAGTTTTCATGACATCCATTACGGAACAATTGGGATCGTTCTGTTCGTGAACGTGGAATACCTCATGGCCTTTCTTATGAACAAGGTCGTGCGCATCCCATCCTAGTATTCGCTCGGCTTCCGGATTCATGTACGTCAGCACGCCCTGTTTATCCATCACAATCAAGCCATCACCCAACACACTGGAGATTTTCCAGAAGCGTTTCGACTGCCGTTCGTTTTCACGGCGTAGCTCCCGTCTTTTGTGAATCAGGAAGTGGGTATAAAAGGAAATAACCAGGGTAAGAAACACGCCAATAATGTAGAAGCCTATTACCCAGGAATGGTTCAATAGCGCCGAAGATGGCAGTGCGGCACTTGGTATGAACGAAACCGTCTTCCAAGTATATTGCTCGCCCGAAGAGCTTCCATTGGATAGTTTCAAAGGATGGACAGTTTCGTAAACAAATAGCCCTTTTTCTGTTTCTATCCAACCATGATCATCCGCCAAAATCTGTTCAAGGGCGTCGGGATACTCACGGGCGAACATAGACGGAAGACCAAACATAAAGCCCCACTCGTCATTTTCATCCGGGCCGGCAATGATATGACCCTCATTATTCAGGAGAAACGCGGGATAAGAGCCGGCCATTCCTGTATCGAAGGTGTCCAACAAAGTCTCACCTTTCATGTTTAGAATCACTAGCCCTTGATTTCCGGTTTTCTCATCGACAACCCGTGTCCCAAAACGGATCATCGGCTTAAAAGGTACCTCAACCTGCCCTGCCTCAACATTCAGGTCCAGCGGCGAGACGTAAACCTCATCCTCTGAGAGGGCTGCAGTTTTGATGACATAATACCGCTCGCCTTTAAACTGCATCGCCGTGTCTTGTCGATTAAAAACTCGTTGATTGGTCTTTTCCAACCTGACAAGTTCCATTCCGTCGTGGTCGAGAAAGCGCAATTGGCTGTAATTGGCCTTATTTTGTAGCTGAACGCGAAAGACCGTTTGAAGCGCACCTTTCCATTCCTCACTGCGACCGCTACTGAAACGGACGGCTGCGGGCATATTTGCGATAGCAAGAAGATCGTTCGCGGTATACTCGAAAACTTGCTCGAGCAGGCCTGATGTCATTCTGGTTTTTGCCTGCTCCGCGACCTTTAAATCATCGCTTTGGAGCGCTGCTTGGTAATTAAGCGCGCCGTAAATCAGTAACGTAAATACGAATACGCAAACCAACCCTGTTATCAGAGCTGATTTTACGAATCCTTTTTCTTTCCAAAAGGTAATTTCCATGCGCAATCGTACAACCTAAACGTGCGGAATGATCAAACAATTATGAGGCATAGAGCCTGATTGTGCATGATTTACCGGCGAAAAGGCCGGATAAACCGGCGTTTTCGATACCTGCGATAAATCCTTGGGTTACAACGGTGGCAAAGCCGTCCCTTCCGGCACCCTCACCTCGAAACCGGATTTCACACTTTTGGTCTCGCCTGCGGCTACTTCGCGGTCCCAGACCAAAACGCCCTTGTTATCTTCGAAATCACGCTGGACCGGCTCACTGATTTCCAGCGGCTTGACGGTCAACGTGTCTTGCTCTGAAACAGGAAGCCGGTCGAATATCCGAACCTGAACCGGTTTATCATGATGGTTGGTAATCTCGAACCGATTCTGCCGACGCTGCACGTTCTCGCTTTTCCATATACCCTCTTCACCGGTTCGTTCGAGCTCGTTCACCACCTTGATTCGAACCGCTTGATCGGCACCAAACCCTAAATCAACCTCTTCACCTTCAGCGAGCTCA
>JBLXCH010000176.1:0-5756 GCA_048265065.1 Motiliproteus sp.
TACACGATCATTTTCTCGATGGTTTAAATGAAATATTGCGCCGCTTGAGTCGATTAAACAGTCATCGGGCTCATAGAAAAAATGCAGGTCGGGGTCTGTATCCCAATCTGATTGTGAGCTAATAAATACCAGCTCGTTGTCACCGGTATATTGTAAAATTGCTGGCCAGAGAATGGTCGTATTCCTGTGCTGTTGTAGGCTTTTGTTTGTTAACTTTTAGCCGGTTTAATCATGTTGATGTGAGGAATTCCGTCTTCATCATAGGGTTGGCTAACGGTTTTAAATCCTAATGATTCATAGAATTTTCGTAAGTACGTTTGAGCACCAATTTTAATGCCCATTGCTGGGTGTTGCTCTTCTGTAAAACGGATGGCCTCTTCCATTAACGAGCGGCCAATACGCATGTTTCTATATTTTTCCAGCGTCATTACACGGCCGATGGATGGTTGCTCAAACTTGACGCCAGGGTCCACAACACGAACATACGCAGCGAGCTGGCCATCTAAAGTGACTGAAAGGTGCCATGACTGTAGGTCCATTTCGTCAGTTTCTTGATAAGGACACTGTTGCTCGACGACAAAGACGGACTCTCGTGCTTTGATTATCTCGTATAGCTCCAAAGCACTGAATGACTCTAATCGGGACCACTTAAAATCTAGATTCATTAATGTTGATTTCCTGATTATGCGGATTCTAAACTTCCTACGGCTACACCGCTATTATGTTGTCTATTAGCGCCCCTGTCATTGTGCTGGGTATTCAGCGCCTAACTTTGGCTCTAGGTTCGCTGCTTGATTGGCTAGCTGTTGAAAAAGTTGGCTGTTCAGAAAATCAGCTGTCTACTGGCGAGAATTTTCATTGATCGAGCCTTCGTTCGATTGTTGGGTTTCGAATTCACTGTCCGCTGTTTTATTATCAGCTTCAGCCATCTCATCTTCAGTCACTTCTTCCGTTTCGATCATTTCAATAATTTCGTGGGAGGTCTGGACCATTGGTTCAAAGTGAGCTTGATGTCCGGAAGTCAGTACAGATACGTGTCTGATTTGATAAACGGCAAATACGGTGAGTATTGACAGTATGATGGCCATATAAATTGGCATACCTTGGACACCAATTTGGTTCATTAGAAAACCTGCCAGCATGGGAGCTAAGGCAGCGCCAGCGCCGTGAAGTACCAGCATGTCAGTTGAGCCGGAGACAACTTCGTCGGGGTGGAGCTGATCCAATAGTTGGGCTACGCCTAACGGGTAAAGTGAGAATGAAAGCCCACCCCACAGAAAAAACATCACCAGCATCATTGTTTTATCTTGGGCGAAAGGGATCGCCATGCACATGGTGGCGGCTAGGGCTGTGACGCAGACAAGGACGTTACGCCGGTCATGCGTATCGGAAAATCGGCCGATAGGAATCTGCAATAAAGCACCACCGACAATCGTGACACTCATGAGTAAACCGACGTCAGAAAAGTCATAGCCTAACTTGCTGGCGTACAACGGCGCCATACCCCAAAAAGCACCCATGGTCATGCCGGATAACGCTGAGGTGGCCACCGCAAGCGGTGCGAACTTAATCAGCTCTTTTAGGTTGCTTTTTGCCCGCTCAGGTATTTCAGGCTGACTGCGACTGGTGATGGTTATTGGAAGCAACGCCCAGCAGCTCAAAATGGCTGACAACGAGTAAAGGCTCAGTAGCTCACCTGGGGTTAAGTAAAGTAATTGCTGTGCAACGGCGATGGCGCCGAGGTTAACGACCATATAGAGAGCAAATACACGGCCTCTCTCTTCTTTATCTGCACGGGTGTTCAACCAGCTTTCCACCACTGTCATTAGAGTAACAAAGGCCAGTCCATAAATGATGCGTAGGGCTAGCCACCCCCAAGTATCTATCCATAAAACATGTAGTAGAGAAATTGATGCACATAGGGCGGAGCAGAAAGCGAAGGTGCGAATGTGGCCCATTCGCCGGATTAAACGGCCGCTGACGAAGATGCCACACGCAAAGCCGACAAAGTAACCAGACATGATGGTGCCAATCCAGTTTGTTGAAAAACCTTGCTCGTTAGCGGTTAATGCGAGAAGGGTGTTGAGTAAGCCGCTACTGAGCAATAACAGTGCGACGCCGCCTAGTATTGCACTAATAGGGTGCATTAAAGACCAGATAAAAACCTCCGTAACGTTACGTTTGAAATATTTGAAGCCCTGCAATACTTACCGATTTTTATGATTTTGATCGAAAAAGATAGGCTTGTAGAACAGAGTGGATTCATTAGGGTACAAGCAATAGCTAGGCCATTGGAAGGGCCGTTTCACAGTTTGAAAGCATTGCTATCTCTAGCTGTCTGTCTTTATTCGTTGTTTTAGGTTCATTTTTAATGTGTGATTTTTTACCTGAATAAGCTGCGTATTCAGCGTGTCTAACTCAGTATAAGCTGACGTCTGATCGTCGTCGTTTTTAGCTTTGAGTAAAAATGGCGGCATAAAAAATGCTTGTTATTTAATGACATGGGATTAAATGGATGCGTAGTGTCATTCGGCCCCCTATGTGTTGCACAGTTTTTGAATGTGGTTTCACTTTCTACTGTACAAGGGTTCAGACTGGTCAACAGAGCGCGCTTTGTTGCCGTAGAGCTCCCTGGTTCAGTAAGGCATTACCCGCTTAAAGCGGTTTTTAGCGTTATGCATTTTGCACTGAACTTCAGGGTCTGATTTTTAACCAAACTGGAGTATTCAATGTTACTTGCCACCGATCTGGACGGCACCTTTCTCGCAGGCGACCCAGAGAATCGCCTTAAGCTATATCACTTAATCTCTTCACACCCAGAAATCGACTTGGTTTTCGTCACCGGCCGTGGCCTTGAGTCTGTTCTGCCTCTTCTTTCTGATCCGACAATACCGGATCCTGATTATATTATTTGTGATGTCGGCTGCACTGTGGTCAGTGGTGACTTGCAGCAAGCCATTCAACCATTACAAAGCGAAATCGATGATATCTGGCCGGGTGAACAACTTATTGAAAATGCATTAGCGCCTTTTAAGGGACTGCAGCGTCAAGAGGTCCCTCAGGAGCGTCGTGTTTCTTACTTTTGTGATAGTGACGTGGTTACCGACGACATGCTTGCAAGCGTTGAGGCGTTGTCTTGTGATGTGTTGTTCTCCGCCGGAAAGTATCTTGATATTTTGCCGCAAGGTATTAACAAAGGTCGCACGTTAAGTCGTCTAATAGAACACTTGAATGTTGATCCGCAATCAGTGTTGGTAGCGGGGGACACGCTTAACGATCTGTCTATGTACCAGCATGGATTTAAGGGGGTTTGTGTAGGTGAGTCCGAAGTGGGTTTATTGGAAGCCACAGAGCATAAAGCCCTTGTGCTACAAGCAGAATCTAGCGGCTGCGGTGGTATCTTAGAAGCCTTTGAGCATTTTGGTTTTTTGGGAAACGGTGGGATCCAAGCCGAAACACCTGATGAGTTCAACTCAGGTAAATCGGATTTAGTGATTGTCTATCATCGCTTACCTTATGAAGAAGTCGTTGAAAATGGTGAACTCATACGCCGCCGCCCTAAATCGCCAAACGGCATTATTCCAACGCTGTTGAGTTTCTTCTCCGACGGCAAGGCGGGTTCTTGGGTTGCTTGGTCGATTGATGATCCAGACCTTGGGCCTTTTCAGACGCACACAGAAGTCGATACTAGCCGTTATGAAAAGCTTGTGGCTGCACGTGTGCCGTTGAGCAAAGATGACGTCGATATTTTCTACAAGAAGTTTTCTAAAGAAGCATTCTGGCCAACCTTACATACTTTTTGGGAGCGTGCTTCATTTAGAGATGATCATTGGGAAGTCTTTCTTAAAGTTAACAAGATGTTTGCGGAGCGCGCCGCGGCTGAGGCTGCTGAGAATGCAGTGGTATGGATTCATGACTACAACTTGTGGATGGTACCCGCATTTCTACGGGAAATTCGTCCCGACGTGACGATCGCTTTTTTCCATCACACGTATTTCCCTTCAGCTGATGTTTTCAATGTACTGCCATGGCGTCGTGAAATCATTGGTAGCTTATTGCAGTGCGACCACATTGGTTTCCATATTCCTCGACAGGCTGAAAATTTTGTCGATGTGGCGCGAGGTGTTACCCCGTTAGAAGTCACCGAGAAAATGAGCTGTGCACCGCGGTTTTTGACCTATGGCTGTGCGGTGGGTTTGGAAGAAATGAGTGTTGAGATAAATGTTAACGAGCGCAAAATAGGTTTGGGTGCTCACCCTGTAGGGTTAGATTTGAATCGTGTTCGCAATGCCTTAGCTGAAGACAGCGTTGTTTCTCGAGTCGCGAGTTTACGGGAAGAGTTAACGGGCGTAAGGATGATTTTGTCTGTAGAACGTCTAGATTTCACTAAAGGAATTTTAGAGAAATTAGACGCTTACGAACGCATGCTCGACGAAAATCCCGAGCTTAAAAATAAAGTAACCCTGATGATGGTTTGCGTTCCCGCGGCGGCAGGAATGACTATTTACGAAGAGCTTCTCGCCCAAATTGAACAAACCGTGGGTCGAATCAACGGGAAGTTTGCGCAGGTCGGTTGGACGCCGTTACAGTTTTTCTTCCGTGCTTTGCCTTTTGAAGACCTCGTTGCTTATTACACCGTTGCTGACGTTATGTGGATTACCCCACTGCGAGATGGGCTGAACTTGGTTGCCAAAGAATATGTGGCAACACAGGGCTTAACAGAGGGAAGTGGGGTGTTGGTACTGTCTGAGTTTGCCGGTGCTGCGGCTGAGCTGCGTGGAGCTATTTTAGCCAACCCTCATCATATCCAAGACCTCGCTGATACCTGCTATTACGGTTTAACTATGAGCCGTGAAGAGGCGAAAAATCGGCTAAGTGAGGCGTTTGAGACAGTCTGTCGTTATGACATTGAATACTGGGGAAAGGAGTTTATTGATGCGGTCGAAAGTCGTCGTGACAATGGAGTAAAGAAGCTCTCGTTGATAAATCATGATGCGGCTTGATGTAAGTGTTTAAGATAACCGCCCAGCCTTTCGCTTACTGCCTAAGGCTGGTGTTGGTTAACAATCCGTCGGCTTCACTCACTATTACTCTGCTGTGAAAGTAATATCACCATAATATGATTCGGCGTTACTCGCGCTATTGTCGGTGTCTGTCATGATGGCTACAGCGTCAATATAGCGATAGGCATTTAGGTTCGCTTTGTTGCTACCTTTATCACCAAAGTGCTTAATGAGGTCTTGGTATACGTTGCGTTTTTCATCATGCCATTTCCCTAAAGGCGTGCGCTTTCCTTTTACAGCAATCATTTTTACATTGGAGCCTGCATAGGCGTTATCCCATATTTCATTTTCTGCTTGATTGCTTGACCAGACATAGGTAATTGACTTGGTATTCCAGACGAATAGGCCGCCATCAATAACGATATACACTCGTGCCAGATAGTCGTCACCTGATTTACTGTGTTCATCAAAGGCAGGTAGCAGCTTTTCAGCGAGCCAGCTCCAGTTTATGTATGGTGTCTCAACTAGATCTATCTTTTGTTTCAAAACCAAACCGGAAGCGGCATTTTGGCTGGTTGCTTTGAGGGCGGTTCGGTTTTTGTAAGCTTCGACTTTATAAGCGGATTCGCCAGCAAAAACTTCCTTTTCCCAGTGGTCAATGCCGTTGCTTTCTAGAGCAGTAATATTGATTGTGGCGTTTGCATGTAGGCCAGTAAATAAACTTATTAGTAACAACCACCGAATTTTCATGAG
>JBLXCH010000177.1:0-5575 GCA_048265065.1 Motiliproteus sp.
GGTGGCCATATCGGGAAATTCGTGGATTTTCCCTTCGAACTCGATGCGCTGTACCATGTGTAATTCAGCCTTTAGCTTACAGGACCAAGGGTGCCGTCTTCGTTCATTTCCCAACGGATGACGGGTGCATCGCCACTATCCTTTTGCTTGCCGTTCAGCATATCTGCGGCAAGGCTCTCGGCCTCGCGCAGAAGTTCTTGGTTGCTTTTGCGGGCCTCACCATACTGCGACGCATTGCTTTCAATCAGATCGCTGAGAACGCGCTGCAAGGTGTCCTGATAGTGTTCAGATTGATCTGGTGACAGACCGTTTCCGTTACTGTCCAAGATCGGACGAGTGCCCCCGGATCGCGTCACAGCATGCAATTTGCCGTCGCCCCCGGTGATCACATCAGCAACCGTGACATCATTCATAGTTTTGTCGTGTTCGCGGTTCTTATCATTCTGCCCCGCCGTGAAGTCGCGGTTTGCGGCGTTTTCATTGCTCTGATGCGAACGGTTGGCGTCGTTCTCGCCAGATGTGAACTCTTGCCCGCCAATCCGTTCCGAACGGGTGAAATCACGGTTGAGGTCGTTCTGACCTGCAGTAAAGTCCTGACCTGCGGCACGTTCGCCGCTCTGGAAGGATTGCGTATCTTCGCGATCAGCAACAGCATTGGCACGGTCTTCAACACGATGCCGGTCCTGACGGGCCGCAACCACTTCCCGGATGCGGTCTTCGCGATCCTGTCTGCCCTTTTCAACCATGCCCATGCCCACGCCTGTTGCCAGACCGCCTGTAAATGCAAGAAGACCGTTCGCCATATCACATTCCTCCTTTGCGCTGCTTGGCTTCCATGGTGCGGCGCTGGTTACGGTTCATCGGTGCGGGCTGCTGTATCGTACCCGCCCCGCCTGCTTCTGACTGGGCCATGATCTGCTGAAGCTGCTGATTTGCTTGCGCCCCATCCAGCATGCCTTTTTCCTCAAGGATGCGGCCATAGCTGGCAACAGCTTCAAGAAAGGCATTGGTTGCGTCGTCTTCGCTGATGTCGGTCCCAGTGATCTTTTCAATGGTATCGACCGCCTCATCTGTGGTTTCGGCAATGGCATTCACCATCATGTCGGACGTAACCGGGACATTGGCCTGTTTGGCGCTGATATATGCCGCTGCTGCAGCATTGGCGACAATTTCAACGATGCCGATAACGGGGGTCGGTGCGGCTTCAACTGCCTGCATTACCCCTTGAAAACCAGCCTTGTCATAGATCAGAACCCGGATGTTATCGACGACCTTCTGATAGACCTTCATTTCTTCCGGGGTCGGTTCTTCCACCGGAAGTCCCGGCGCTGCACCGGCTTGGCTTTGCTGCGGGGCCTGTGCCTGATCTGGTCGCGGGTCTGCCGGTCGGTTCATCAATCCTGCCATTGTCCTGATCCTTATGATTATGCTGTTGCGTTCGGAACGAAAACGGCGCGGCCCGTCGCCCGATCAAAGACATAGCGACCGCCATAAGTTGACGGATCAAACCGCTGTTCCGGGCTTGGCGTACCCTCAGCAACCGGTGCGGCCAGCATGCCTGGATTGATTTCGCCAGTACCGTAATTGCCCGCGATATATTGCTGTTGCTGGCGCTGACGCTCCATTGCTGATTCTGCATTGGCACGGGCTGCATCTTCCTCGGCACCCGATGCGGCATATCCGCTCAAACCCTGACCAACGCCCTGAACTGCCATACCGGCAACGGTCGGGTTTTGGTTAAGCCAGCTCAGAAGGCCGTTGCCATTGCCTTGCGACCCGGAACCGGAAAAACCGGATGCTGATGCCGAATTGACAACATCAGATCCGCCACCGCCCGCGATCTGTGGTGCCTTGCTTGCAGATGCCAGCATATCTTCACCGGAACCACCGGCAATGTTGCCTGAAGCAGATCCGCCTGATACGTCGCCGGTGTTGTTCCCAAGCAGATCGGCTTCGCTCTGCCCCTGTGGTAGACCCGCCATGTTAAGGCCACCCAGAAGACCGCCTGCGGCACCACCGGCAAGCGCACCTTTGGTCAAACCATCCGTAATCGACTTGCCGCGCACAGCGTTAACAGCACCGCCGACAAGCGATCCGTAACCAGCATACTTGACGGCCCCACCGACCACATTGGAAAGGGCTGTACCCTGACCGAACATATCGCCGATACTGCGCGAAACACCGGACCAGCCTTGCGAGAAGAAATTACCAGTCCCGCCTGATGCACTGGAAAGCGCAGAACCAGCCGTAAAAGCAACGGCCGCTGCACCAACTGCAACGGCCGCGATCTTGCCAAACTTTTTAAAGAAGCTTTTCATGTCCTCATTCCCTTACGCCGGGGTTTCCCAAGTCAATTGAGTGCCATAGACCTGCGACACCACGTTGTTACCGCTGTCACGCATCTTCTGCAGCATGGTCAGGTAGCGATCCCGCACATCAGCCGGAAGATTGGCATTCGACGCGATGGCAGCAAAACTCTGCGCATAGTTCTGATCAACCGCTGCTACACCGGCCTGCATGTATTGGCGATCATGGGCGGCAACATTCATCGCCGCGATGTCTTCTTGTGATTTAAGACCCATGCGCTGCGTGTTCTTATTAGCGATCTGGCTTGCTTCCTGTGACGCAATCGGGATCGCCGCGTTATAGGCTTCGCGCTGCGACTCACCCACAGCCATCGAACTGTTAAGTAGACCGCGCCGGTTAGCACTTTTCATGCCCGCCGTTTTGGCCTGCTGCATCAGCGGGCTGTTTTGCGAGGTTAGTTTGTTGACTTGCTTGGAAACGGAATCATCTTCGTAATCCCATTTCCTAGTGCTTGAATTGAAAGCCATGTTCTTCTTCCTCTTTATCTTTCAGTTTCCGGAGCAACGCCTCATGTTTGAGATCAGCACTAAGGCGCAAAAGAAACTGCCGCTAGAACTTCGGACGAGGCCCCTGAAACCGAATTGGCTACCGTGTAGCCGCTCTGTGCTGTCGTTTGCTGCGATGCACCGCTGGCATAGTCGTCCGTTGCGTCAACG
This sequence comes from Motiliproteus sp., assembly GCA_048265065.1. GTDB lineage: Bacteria > Pseudomonadota > Gammaproteobacteria > Pseudomonadales > Balneatricaceae > Motiliproteus. The sequence continues at coordinate 3,024 of JBLXCH010000177.1, forward strand.
CCCCCCATGTCATCATCATAGTCTTCTGTCGGGCCCGTCCAACTCGCGGGCGCAGCCGTTCGCGACGAGGTTGCCGCCAAAAGAACCCCCGACGATGCAAGGTCAATCGTCACGCTTAACGGCTCACCTGCGTCCGTTGCTGTATCGTAAACCGCAACCGTATCCGATCCTGTAATCGCCCAAACGCCTATCCCGGCATTCCTTCTGGGGGAACCTATCTTGAAATTTGTGACGATATCACCTGATGTTCCTGTTGGGATGGCCGCCCAATAAAACGCGATATCGACCGCCGCACCCGGGTCGTGTGATGCCGACTCAATCAAACTCGCAGATACTCCCCCAATCGTGACTGTATCCATCGGAAGGCCAGTATCGCCACTTGCCTCTGAACCGTGAACAACCACGACAATCATGCGGTCATCTGATGCGTCTCCAAAATCAACGGAAGACCAAGAGAATTCGCGACCGTCGCTGGACGAAACGCGACTTTCAAGGAATTCGACCGCGATTGGTGTAACTCTTTTCGATATAATCCCGGCTGGTGCGAGATGCGTCATTATGCCACCTCGTCCGCATCGCCAGTGAGCCACCATTCGTCTGCACCGACCTTGATCACAGTGACGGCACTGTAGCGATTGTTGATCTCGGTACTGCCCGCCGACACGCCGTTAACAGTTACGCCGGTATCGCCTTCAACTGTTGTCACCCCCGCACCGCCACGCCAAACATCGATACGTGCCCAAATTGGATAATCTACTGATGCCTCGGCAGGTATCGTGAACGTGTTGGCAGATGCATTGCTCATAGTAACAGCCTTGAAAGCATCGCCGATAACGGGGGTGTAGGTCGTTCCGGTTTGAGCGTTTCCTCCGCCAGTGATCTTGGCCGGTGTTACCGCGCCATTATCCATCAACGCTGTGGTTACGATGTCCTGAACAGCCAACGCCCCCAGTTCATCCAGTGTCAAAGTGCTATTAAGCCAGACTGCGGCCCCGACGGTGCTACCCACACAGATGTATGACTCATCGTTGGAAACATCTACCCAGCGTGATCCAACGCTATAACCGTCGTCTGCATCATCATTAACCGTAGGCGCGGACATCGCATCAAAATTGTTTAAAGGCAGCAAGGCTGCAGACGCCGCTGCTTCCCCTGCTTTGGTTGTTGCAATTCCCGCCTGTGTCGTCGCAATTCCTGCCTGTGTCGTCGCAGTAGCAGCGCCCGTCGTTGCTGTTACAGCGGATGCAGCAGCCGCTGTCGCAAAGCTTTCGGCATTCCCGACATATCCACGATGCGGTGTTGCCATACGAAAGACGTTGGTGTCTTCGTTGTACTTGAAAACAACGATATCGCCCGCAGTCAGATCGGCTGCTTCCGGGTCGGCACCAAACGCTGTTTTGATCGAAACCGCACCTTGGGAATTAACATTAAGCGTGCTGGCCCCGGTATTGGTGGCCGGGATTTTAACCGTGACTTCCATGCCATCGACATAGCCACCTGTTAATGCGGTTGGCATCGCGGCAGCATATGTGTTCGCCGCACCTGTACCGACACAATAGGTTGTGCGGCCCAGATTAAGAAAGGACAGCCCGGGAATAAGATCAAAACCGGCAGCAATGGCTTGGAAGAACCCGTTAAGCGTACTGTTTCTTGCCAGCGTATTTCGGGTAAGCGGGTTCGTGAAATTAAAGAATTCATTACTCATCTGATCGCTCTCCGATTGGAGTAAAACAGTGTCATCCCGGTCACGGTGTAGGGCGCTTCATAAATCGCATCGGATGAAAGAACCACGCTCACATTCGGCCCCATGCCGTCGATATCTGCCCGTGCGATACCCGCTGACGGTTGCGACCAGTAAAATTCATTCCAGTAGTCCTCACCCCAGAACCCCCCGCCACCTCGGATCTCGAACAGTTCTTCGACAACATCGGGGCGGTCAGGATCGGAATAGCCAAAATCGGCAAGGATCCCGATGCTGTTTAGTGGTGATGCATCAAGCTCCAAGGCAACTGCATGGAACCGCTTTTCCTGATACGGCGACCCAAGATTGTTGTGAGCAAGACGAAGGAAGGCTTCGACGACTTCACCATCAAAGCTGGTGCCTGCATCGATCTGATAGACAAAGCCATTATCGGAACCGAAGACTGCGATCTCGTTGCCGTTGCTATCCTCGCCAACCGCTGAACAGCGGACAACATGGTTGAGACGTTGCGGCAAGTATTCCGGGGCACTGCCGCCGACATACATCGTGATGACGCTGCCATCATCATAGAACAGCCGATACTGGTCTTTTGCCCGCAAGCGGATCGACCCAATCGGAAGAACGCCACGCCTGCGCCGTGCGGCAAAAATTGGATCAATCAGGAAGGAAAGTGTTCCCATCCTGAAATCGCCGTACTGATCGGTCGCCTGCAGTGTTCTGATACCGCCGTCATCAAGGAAGACAGGGGAAGTCCCCATATCTTGGATCGTCCATTCGATGGCGCCACTATCCGCGCTGATATCAGTGAGCTGCCAGTTCGAGCTGTCATCACCGTATAGAATGGAAACCT
>JBLXCH010000178.1:0-5572 GCA_048265065.1 Motiliproteus sp.
TGCCCGAACCTTGGGTGTGCCAGATGATCCCGCCCTCGCGACGCCGCAGGTAGCGTTGCGCCTCGCGGATGCCGAAGTACTGGTTATGCCGGCAGAGCTTCTTCACCCCGCTGTCGAATACGATGTAGTCGTGGATCAGCTCCAGAAAGCGCGTCTTGTTGCACAGCTGAATTAGATGCCGATCCAGCAGATTGGCGGCAGGAGCGCTGTCAGCGTTTTCCTCCTTCCAGGTGAGGTAGTACTTCTCGCCGGTCTGTATGGTGCCGTAGCGTACGCCCTGCGTATCGTTACCGGCCATCACGTACTGCATGGTGGAGAAGAACGGCTGGATAAATTCGGCCTTCTGGTTATCAAGGCTTTGCCGGATGCCCTCGTTCACCGCCACCTTGGAACGCTTGAGCTCCAACACGCCCAGTGCAATGCCATTCACATAGAGCGCGATATCCGGGCGCTTGGTATTGGCCTTGGCATCTGCTCCCTTGACGGTGACCTCTTCGGCAATTGCGAAGTGGTTGCGCTCAGGATGCTTCCAGTCGATCAGCCAGACCGTCTGGGTGTTTTCCCCTACCTCGGGTCTTATCTTTACGCCGTAGCGCAGTAGCTCATACACCGCCTTGTTGCGGTCATACAGGCCCTTGCTGGCATCGTTGGCAACCCGGTTAAGCTCGAAGATGGCCCGGCTGGCCAGATTGGCTTCAGCGCCCTGCTCAAGCAGCCAGTTGCGCAGCAGTTCGGCTTCGATATTGGCGTTATTCGGGCGTTCGGCCCAGTCACCCAAGTAGTCGTAACCCAACTGTTGCTGAAACAGTTTGACCGCGCGCTGCTGGGTCTTTTTTTCGATCTGGCCGACAGTGCTCATGCTTCCAAAATCCCCATCACGATCAGAAGAAAATCAGATGATCTTCTTATAGTGTTTATCGAATTCTTTTTGGATATTTGGATTGTAGAAAACCTTTCGGCCCCCACTAGGGTTTTTAGGGTTCAATAAACGCTCGTATGCAAATTTTCTGTCTCCTTCCAAGGCCTTCCTGATCTTGTGGTACTTTGCATTCATTTTAAAGTCTGAGTACCGTTTGGAAAGACGAGTGCTAAGTACATCATAGTCCCATGGGTATTTTTCAGATATATCTTCCTCGGCAAGCAATACGACTGTCGCCCCAGGTTCGGTCGTAATGCTTACTGGGAGGCTTGATGTGCTTTTCACTTTTTGAAACTTAACGTCAACCCTAAGTGTCAGATTGTACTCGCCGACCTCTTCAACCTTATCGTATGCAGATTCCGATTTTTTTATGTAAGCAAGAAAATTTTTCTCGCTTGCATTGAGCGCTACGCCAGGAGCTTCATTGAAGTCTCTAAAAAAAGATAGAGGCATTAGATAGAAGTTGTATCTGGAAAGAACATCTCCAAACCAACTTGTCACTAGGTGGAGGTAGTTTTGTAGTGATGCACTACCAAGCTCTTGAACTTTTAGTGATAGTAGCAAGTCATCATTGACGAAGTGAATGGAGTTGTCTCGGATTTCGGTGAGCGCAATAAGATTGTCATGCACCGCCTTATCAAGCTTAAGACCAAACTCCTCCGTAACAATTCGATAGGCCTCGGTTAGGTTTATCGACATTGGGTTGCCTGATCTGTTTGTCCTAGGGCGGAGAATCTTAGATTTTTCTCCGCTCTTTAGTTGCTTGTACTCCATTACATAAATTGACTGCGGCTTATTGCTGCTTAGATTTAGCACCTTTGCCTTGAAGAGTAGCTCCCAAGAATTAATACATAGTACCGAAAAAGTCTCTTCGCGATACTTGAAGTCAGGCTTATTGTATATCTCGATTGCTGAAAGCATGGCGGAAATCGATTTTTCCAGCATGAGTCTTGAGCGCGACTTCATGGTTCATCCCTGATAAATATGGTTAATGTTGTCTCGATTTAATCAGGCAGAAAGCCTGATTCGTCCCGTCAGCAGTACCTGCATCATACCCTGCTTGATATGTCGCGCTTTTTCGCGGTGGGCCTCAATTGCGGCGAGTTCGCTGTCCATGTCAGAGAGGATCGTGGCGATGGCGGTTTGTTCTTCTATTTTTGGCATCGGTATAGTCAGATTTCGGACATCTCCACTATTGATGGCCGGATAGTTAGATCCTGTAATCAAGGCTTCGATTTGCTTATTTACATGGTGTGCAAAAAGATGGAAGAAGATATAACCTGAGTCAGCAATTCCAGGCATACAGCGAACGACTGAAAAACCGGTTGAACAGACCCAGTTAGCTTCTGAGATTTTGAAGTGAAGGTGAGACTTCAGATTCGGTCGAACAGTTGATATCAAAATATCATTTTGTCGAAGCCGGCGTCTTGCTCGTGAAGGTGCTTCACGGAAGCATAATTCTGAAAAGCCAGTTAGCGTTCCTTCGTCCACATCTTCAAGCGAAATGTAGCGGAACTCATGGTCTGGCTGAGTGTTTCCGGGAAGTGATTCCGGGTCAATATCAGCTATATCCACCAGTCGCTTCACCTCCCACTCCCCACTAAACCCCGACAGGCGACGTTGGGCAGTGAGGAGTTGTTGCATGGTGGCTTGCTGAATGTCGCGCTTCTTGGCGATTAACTTATCAAGTCCGCAAATTAATTCATTAATGTTATCCAGGGCATCGGCTATCGCGCATTGCTCTGTCAGCGAGGGTAATGCAATTTCGTAACCAATGAAAGTGGCTGGATATACATGTTTTATCGTAATCCCTTTTGCGAGATCAAGTGTTTTCTTTCGGTAAAAACTTGTTCCTAGGAGATAGGAAATAAAAGCAACGTTTTGATTTGTCCTAAAGGAGATCACCTCTCTCCCAACTGCGACAGGGAATCCACTTTTCAATGCGCAAGCTTTGCCTGTGTTTGCTGAAACGTTGGATGAACTAGCAAAAAGCACGCAGGGGGAGCTCACTATGTAGGGCGCGACTTCCTTGGTCGTGAACCACGTAATTTTTACTGGATCAATTACTTCAGAAAAGTCTGTATATAGGCTTGTGTAGGGTATGGCGGGGATATCACCAAATAGTGAAATATCACTCTTAAGCAAACCCTTGCCCATTTGTAGCTCGCCAAGTTTATCTATGCAGCACACATTCCAGTCAGCAGGGATCATTCCCACCGAAGTTTGCTTGTACCCAGACTTTACCTCCATGTTCATACTGCAAACCCCATCTTTGCCAAATGCCTACTGACCTTTTCAGTCAGCGCGTCAATTTCGGCATCTAGGGCCGGAAGCGGAGTGGCATAGCGTTCGGCTAGTTGACGGATACGGCCACTGAGGGCCTGAGAGACACGATCCAGTTCGGTCTGCACATCGGCTTGCAAGGTGGCCAGCCATTTGTCGTCCACCACCAGAGTTTTCAATTCGGCCTCACCGAGCTGGGCGTAGTGGGTCTGCACCTTGGCATCCAAAGCCTTTTGTGCGGCTTTGAACTTTTTGCTGGCTTCGGCTTCGCGCTCGATCAGTGCCAGGCACTGCTCCAACGCTTCGCGTTCTTCATCGGCATCGAGATCGTTCCCGATGGCTTTCAGGCGTGCCTTGACGCTGGCGGCGGTGAGCTTGCCCCTGTCAGTTTTGCCTTCTGCAAGCGGGCCGTCCTCGCCGCCTAGATCTTCATCAAGCTCTTCCAGCTCAAGACTGATAGCGTCTCGCTTTCCTTGTAGCTCGGTGATGGCCCCTGCTTCAGCTGCGTAGTAGCGGTGCACAATCAGATCAGGTGGTAGCAGGTCAATATTGGGCTCTCCCTGGCTCGGGCCACTGGCAATTAACGGCTTCCAGCCATCGATCACCAGTTGGTAAACATCATCCTGCAAGGTGGCGTACCAGTAGTCCTGAAGGTGCTGGTAGACGTCGTAGGCATCCAGCAGCGATGAGGCCTCGAAGCGATGCAGCAGATCTTCGGCCAGCTCGTTGAGCAGCGCCTTGGGCTGATCGCCAATGGTGATGCCGGCTAGTCTCGGGCGATGCTCTGCACGCCAAGCTTCAAACAGGCCCGCTACCGTCTGACGGAAGGCATCGAACTCGGAGTGGCCGAAGATGGCTGGCTTGATCTCGCTGATGGCGACTTTAAGGCTGAGGTAGCCGGGGCGTAGTGGCTCCAACAGCGTGCTGCGCAGGTTGGGCATCACCTGCCAGTAGGCATGCAGGGCGTCGATATCCCGCTCGGGAATGCCGCCATGCAGGTGGGCCTCGATATCCTGAAGATCCTCAGCCTCGCTGGTGTCGATATAGCGCGGGATATTCAGGTTGAAGTCGTTGGCTTCGATCTCAGCCATTGGCACCAGTCGAGCGAATTTCTCCACCTCAATCTGCTGGGTGAAGGTATCGACGATCTTGTGGATGTCCTGCTCACGCAGGCGGTTCTTGTTGCCGTCTTTGATAAAGCCCTTGCTGGCGTCGATCAGGAACAAGCCTTTGCGCCCAGCGCTGCCCTCTTTGTCCAATACGATGATGCAGGCAGGAATGCCGGTGCCATAGAACAAGTTGGCCGGCAGGCCGATGATGCCTTTGATGTAACCCTGCTGGAGGATGCGCTTACGGATCACGCCTTCGGCACCGCCACGGAACAACACGCCGTGGGGGAGAATCACTGCCGCCTTGCCGGTGCTTTTCAGCGAGGTGAGCATGTGCAAGAGGAAGGCGTAGTCGCCGTTCTTCTCGGGCGGAATGCCGTAGCTGAAGCGGTTGTACTCATCCTCTGCCGGGTTGAAGCCATTGCTCCAAGCCTTGGTGGAGAACGGTGGGTTGGCGACGATAAAGTCGAACAGCTTGAGGTTGCCCATCGGGTCTTTGAAATGCGGTGCGGACAGGGTGTTGTCCTTCCAGATTTCCGCCGTCGGGCAGTCGTGCAGGATCATGTTCATCTTGGCCAGGGCGCTGGTGGCGTTGTCCATTTCCTGGCCGTAGATGGCCAGATCCAGACCGGTAACGCTCTTGGCTTCGTCGTGCGCTTTGAGCAGCAGCGAACCCGAGCCGCAGGTCGGGTCATAGATGCTCTGCTTGCTGTCAGTAGCACCGGCCAGACCGATGACCTGAGACATGATCCGCGACACTTCCGCAGGGGTGTAGAACTGCCCCTTGCTCTTGCCGGACTCGGTAGCGAAGTGGCGCATCAGGTATTCGTAGGCATCGCCAAGAATGTCGTCGCCCTGTGCGCGGTTGCTGCGGAAATCCAGCCCCGGCGAATTAAAGATGCTGACCAAGTTGGACAGGCGGTCGACCATCTCCTTGCCCTTGCCGAGCTTCTCCTGGTCGTTGAAGTCAGCTACATCGATGACTCCGGTGAGGTTATTGGCCTCGGCCAGGCGGGCGATGATCTGGTTGATCTTGTCGCCGATTTCCTTGTCGCCCTTGAGCGCCACCATGTCGGCGAAGCTGCCACCTTCTGGCACTTCGATCAGCGAATTAGGGTCGCCTGCGTATTTGTCGGACACGTACTTCACGAACAGCAGTACCAGGACATAGTCCTTGTACTGCGATGCATCCATCCCGCCACGCAGCTCGTCGCAGGATTTCCATAGGGAGGAATAGAGTTCAGATTTCTTGATTGCCATG
>JBLXCH010000179.1:0-5467 GCA_048265065.1 Motiliproteus sp.
CACCGGCCTTGGGCAGCATCGCTGCGTCGGACTGCTCGGTTATGTTCGCTGCAGCAAAGGGGTGATCATTACGAAGCGGTGCTGATGAGCAGCCAGACATGAACGCTGTGACGAGAGCGAGGAGGATTACACTCAGGAACTGAAGTATGGGCTTGCAACTTCGACTCCAGGCTAGGCTTGCCACTGCAACAAAAGACATGCATCCGTACCTTGTATGGTGGGCTAGGGCAGGAATAACGACTCCACGACCATCCCCGCTGACACTCGCAGTGCCAGTATTCCCAAGCAGACCGATTATTCTTTTAGAAAGAATCTACAGAAAACAGCACAGGCCCTCAAGGCATTATTAACATAACCTGAATCTATCGCATGATGCCGCTTGCATGTTTATTAAGTATATGATTTTTAAATAATATTCCATAAATCGAGCAGCAGGGCGCAGCCCCCTGTTACCTGGATGGCCAGGCTGGCGCGCCTAACAGAGGCGATGGTGCGGGCCTGCGCCCGGAGCGCCTGCCTGCTGTCCGGCGGGGGTCAAACCGAGACAACACGTATTGCGCCAAGCGCCGCTAAGCAGCCGTCTGCTGTATTGGTGATACGTATTTAATACTGGCGATTTGAGACTAACTGCAGGGTGGGCAACGCACAGCGTGCCCATCAGACACCGGTTTTGGCTGGGTGCCAATGTGGTTTCAGCCAACAGCACTGCACGGCGCAATGCTTGCCGGTTTAGGGCCATTGATGGCCGGTAGCCAAAAAACGCAGCAGCAATTTTCTCGTTAAGGGGGAGAGTGGCTGTTCTGATGTCTTGGTAATGGCGTGTTAACGGGTGAAACGGCCTGGCGAGCTGTTGCCGCGCTGTTGCCGCGCTATTTGCCGGTGGGGCTATGGCTGCTTGCGTAGGGTGCCAATGAGCTGGCGAACTGCACCGTGCGGCGGTACGCCGCCATGCCGGATGACACAAGTATTGTAGGTGCAGGATGTGCTCCTGGCCCCACACTTTAGAGGCAAAGAACCTGTGGTGTGTCGAATAAATCCATTTCGTCAGGCGGGGTGGAATCGTGGGAGCCCGGTCTCCGGGCGAATTGGAGCGGGTGCCGGCCTTCAAGGTGAGAAGCCGGCACATTCATGTACCTAATCGCCGGCTCGACAGTCCCTGCCTTCGCCCCCTGCGAGCCAATTCGCCGAATGTGCTCTGCGTCCACACTTCAGAGGCAAAGAACCTGTGGCGTGTTGAATAAATACATCTTGTCAGGCGGGGTGGAGTCGTGGGAGCCCGGTCTCCGGGCGAATTGGAGCGTCTGATCTGCGGACGACATGGAGACTTGGGTAGCGGTTCAGTTCAATGACATGGGTGACACTTTGCTGAGAGCTTGTGTTCCTGGGTGTTGGATCTGCAGTGCTGACGGCGCTTCGGCTCGGCTTGATGGTTTATGTTGCGCCGTTCTGATATTTCGGTGGTAGTGCTGCAGTGTCGCTTCACCGGAGGCTGAAGTGGTGGCAAGCTGTACTATTCTTGGGCATGATGAGCAGGTTGTTAAGGCACCTAGGGATTATCGGTGCCACGTTATGATCGTCTATCAAGCAAATCGTCAGCTGAGCAACGGAAGCCAGGCTGGGTGAATCCTCTCCCCAATCTCAATACCTCTGTTCTTGCTGGCCCGGCCTACGTTGCATCGCAGGGGGCATACCGTCGTCGGTGGGGCGGTAGCGTGGTTTTTAGCCTTGCAGGCCAGTATCTTGGCGTGTGGCTAAACATTTTCTAATACTTATTTGAAATCATGAAGTTAAAAGGCATAGTCAAAAAGTAGATATGAGGCTTTGCAACCTGTCGGGCTTGGTTGGTCGTAGCGAGGGGGAGTTCGTATTGTTCCGCACATCCATGTGCTTCACCCCTTGGGGGTTTGCACGTTCAATCGTTCCCGACGATTGAATGAGGCAGTTTTTGACGAAAAATCATCAGGAAATACTGGCCTCGGGCAAATCGGCCTCCGAGGCTACGATACAAATGTTAACGAATAAAGGAATCGTCGAATGAATGAGTTATCAACGGGAGAATGGGTCGCAATAATTGGAGTTGTAGTAACAGCTCTAATTGGGTTTATTCAAGTTCTGAAAACTAACGCAGCGAAATCAGGTAAGCTAAATGTGAATCAATCTTCAGGGGCGTTTTCAAAAGGGAATCAAAAAATAGATATAAAAGTAGAACAAAATGAAAAGTGATATCAATATTAATCAATCTCGAGGCATTGGAAGCTCAGGCGGTAATCAAGAGATAAATATTGATCAGAGTGTTCATAATTACCCTTTAGTTTACAAGAACCTTATTAAAACTCACAAGGGAACGATTGCTTTTGACCCAAATTCGCTTAGAACTATCATTATTGCGATAGCTAATCAGTATGAAGAACTGGAACAGAAGCCTAGTGATTTTGATTCGATAAGTATCGAAAATAAAAATGAATTGAATAATTTGAGTCAGTCATTTTATGAACAGATAATTGCTAGAGATTACGAACCGTACTTTTTTGAGTTGGATAAGTTTTTAAAGCAAAGGGCAAGTGAGGATTTGCAGGGCTTGGTCGGAAAAATAGTCAAAAGCTTAAATAAAAAAATATTGGCGGGGTATCGTGATTTTGAAACCTTTGAAGAACTTTTAATTTCGATAGAAACTGTTCTGTTGGACTCACAATATGATTCTTTAAGTGATAAAGAAGATTCTATTAGCCTATTCTTATTCTACTTGTATGCGAACTGTTTTATAGGAAGAAAAACAGAAGATGAGGTTTCATGTTAAAGCCTCATCGACTCATGAATTTGGACTACTCGTTGGTTAATGTTGCATCACAAGTTATCCAGTGTTTAAAGGAACGTGGTAGCAGCCAATTACATGAAATATTATCTTTTGCAAAATCTAGCTGTACGGAAATTAACGAACAAGATGTAATGTTAGCTGTAAGCTTCTTGTACTTACTTGGTAAGGCTGAGTATTTAAAAGAAAAAGACTTAGTTTGCATTTGTGGAAATAAAGATGATTAGACTGAGTAAGATATACTCAAATAAAAAACAAGAATTTCCAGATATTGAATTCAAGGATGGGCTAAATGTAGTCTTTGCCAGTGTTAGCAATGAATCTGATAAAAAATCATCTCATAGTCTCGGTAAGACAACACTAATTGATATTTTAGATTTTTGTTTTCTTAAACAGATATCTAAAGAACATATTCTAAAGAAAGACTGTTTTAGTGACTTTGAATTTTTCCTAGAGATACAATGTGAACCGAATAGGTTTATTACAATAAAACGACCTGTTTCTGGAAAAATATCAATAACGTCAAATAAAGAAGCTATAAGGTTTCAATCTAGTGATACAAGTGACTGGAATTATAAGTATCTTGCGTTAAAAAAAGCAAAAGAATATCTAAATCGCTTAATATGTCCAAAGCCAGTTTTAGAATCGGGGTTTAATTATAGAAATGGACTACGCTACTGCTTTAGAAAGCAAACGCAATATGAGGACACTTTCAAGGTTAAAAATAGTAGAGAAAGTGATGCATCATGGGCACCTTATCTAGCTTCAATAATAGGTATAAATTACAGGGCAGTTGAAGAAAAGTATGACCTAAATAAGCGCGTCGAGTCTTTAAAGAACGCAATAAATGAAGTAAAGAACCTTCCATCTGATAGTGGTCAGAGCTTAGAAGCTGAAATTACTCAAATTGAAGCAGCCGTCAGCAGAATGAGAATTGAACTTGATAAATTTGATTTTAAAAAAGCAGATGAAATTGTAAGTAAAGAATTGATTAATGATGTTTCTGAAAACATTTCATCAATGGTCTCGACTATTTACTCGTTGGATCAAAGGATTTCTGCTATTGATAAATCTCTTCAGGCAGAATTTACATTTGAAATGGACAAAGTGTTATCTATTTTTCAAGAGGTACAAATATTTTTTCCAGAAAATCTAACGAAATCATATGAGGATTTAATAAAAATAAATCAGGATATGTCGATAGGCCGGAAAGAAAGGTTGGTAACAACAAAGAGATCTATCCTAAATGAACGAGATAAAATTTCCAAAATACTTGGTATTGAGAGAGTAAGGCAGCAAGAGTTGACGGCTGTTTTACTTCAAAAGGATGCCTTTGAGAAATATAAAAAGCTACAGAGCAGACTAACGACTGAAGAGTCTAGAGTTGCTGTACTTAAAGAGCGTTTAGTGAAAATTGATTTGGCTACTGAACTTGGCGACAAATTAGAACAGGCCGAAAATGAAAAAAGCAAGTCAGCTAAAAAACTAGAAATTGCGACAAGAGTACGAGGGAATGAAAAGCTAGCTAGAGCTGTTACATTGTTCTCAGAATTGGTTGACCACATATTGCATTTTGCTGCATTTTTTTATACCGATACAAATAAAGACGGAAATATCCAGTTTAAGGTTGGACTGCGAGATCAAACGTCAATAAATGAAGGGTTTTCATATACTCGTGTTCTTTCAGCAATTTTTGACGCTACCCTTTTGGTTCTTCATTCTGAAGAGGATTTCTTTAGATTCTGTTATCATGATGGACTGCTCGAAAGCTTAGATGACCGACTGAAATTTATGCTTATTGATGAGTGGAGAAAAGTATCTATTAAGCATAGCTTACAATTTATAATTACAGTTTTAGATAGTGATCTGCCATTAAGAGATGATAAAAAAACATATTTCGAAGATAGTGAAATAATTCGAGAATTACATGATAGAGGGGCAGACGGTAGGCTATTCAGAATGGCTTCCTTTTGAATCGTATCAAGGCGCTGCTACGGAAATTTTACTCGCTGGCGCGCCTAAATTTCCACAGAGCGCGGCGTTTATGGATAATGGAGTGTTCATGAAGATCTATAGATTATTAGCTGCTGATGGGTCTACAGTCACGAGCGAAACGCCAGGGATGCTGGGCGGCAATGCTAAAGCTGGAATATATGGTCGGTTAGATTGCCCTGCAGCAAATAGTGCCCTTGCCAAAGGTTATGCACAACACCGTGTATTCTTCGTAAGTGAGCAGGATGCTATTCAAGCGGGTTACAGGCCATGCGGAAGGTGCCTGATATCAGAATACAAAGAATGGAAATCTGGCCCAGATGGCAAGGAGAGCTATCCTTGGAAAATATTGCCAAAATAGAAATCCATAACAAGTCGCAGCAGTACGCGGCCTATGGCCGCCGGACGCGCTAAAACGCGTCGCTGTGCTCAGCGTTAGGCATCAGCAGTTAATTTGAATCATATGGAGTAAACAGGCTAATGGGTGACCCCGTTGTCGCGCAGCTGAAGCGGGTCGTTATGTGATTGGCATGACAGCAGCTTCTTTAGTCCGGATCCTGGCGATCAGGATAGGTGCGATCTGGTTGAAGTGAAAGTAGCTATAGTTCACTAAGGGCCAGGACATCCTGCAAAGGGGGGAGACATGTCACAGCATTACAGGTA
>JBLXCH010000180.1:0-5436 GCA_048265065.1 Motiliproteus sp.
CGCACCATCTCTTCAGGACTATAGCTCAGTTGGTTAGAGCACCACCTTGACATGGTGGGGGTCAGCGGTTCGAGTCCGCTTAGTCCTACCAAATTTGGTAAACAAGAACAGCGGGTCAGCGAAAGCGGCGCGCTGTTTTTGTTTGTGCCATATCCTGTCAGCAACAAGTCAGCAATTTCCTTCAACGCCGCTCCCATGGCTAACCGACTCAACACGTCTAATCCGCCGCGCCAAATTTTGGATATAAAAGGTATGGAAGATGGCGCTGGAACCATCGCTGGCGAAATATACCCGCCGTGGCATCGACCTGGACACCTATTGGTTCGTGCGGGGCTGGGGCGAGGAGCATGAGTTCAAGGTCGGCAGCGTGTTCCACCTGATGGAGCCGGACATCAATCAGGAGATATACGGTCTGCCGGAATACCTGGCCGCGCTGAACAGCGCCTGGCTCAACGAAAGCGCAACTCTGTTCCGGCGCAAGTATTACCAGAACGGCTCCCATGCAGGCTTCATCCTCTACATGACCGACACCGCCCAGAACGAAGGCGACATCGACAACCTGCGCTAGGCGCTGAAGGACAGCAAAGGCCCGGGCAACTCCGCAACCTGTTTGTCTACGCGCCGAACGGCAAGAAGGAGGGCATCCAGGTGATCCCGGTCAGCGAGGTGGCCGCGAAGGACGATATCTTCAACATCAAGAACGTCAACCGCGACGACATGCTCGCCGCCCACCGCGTCCCGCCGGTCCTCATGGGCATCATGCCTAGCAACACCGGCGGCTTCGGTGACGTGGAGAAAGCCACCAAGGTCTTCGCCCGCAACGAGCTGGTCCCGCTACAGAGCCGGTTCGAGGAGATCAATGACTGGCTTGGCGAAGAGGTGGTGAAGTTCGAAACTTACGGCATCGAGCACGGCGTCAATCTGCCCAGCGAGTTGACCGCCTAATTCAGTTCGACAGAACACATCGCTGGCCTACTGCTGGCCTTTAGTGTCCAGACGCATAGTTGTTGTTGGTTATCGGAATTTAACTTTATCATCTATGATTATTCTCAGGTTTAGATGAGTGCTCCGTTAGAATGTTGAATGACATAGTCGAAGTATAGTTTATAAAACTAGTTGATTGAATTTATGTATATGTCTTATCAATATATTGGCCTATTAGGAGGCTAAAATGTTAATTGTCGGAAAAACGGATTCTTTTGAACGACAGTATATGGAGAAGTTCAGATTAATGGCTTCTCAGTTTGGCGAATTCGTTAACTACGAGCATGATCGTGGTGCAAGAGATATCGGAATGCATCTTACTCAAAAGCTTACCTCTGGAAAGGAGCGTGTTTCAACAGCGCTGATTTGGTTTCAAATGAAAGGGAAAATGAAAAATACTTTACCTTTAAGTGAGTATGATAAATCATCCGTGGTTAAAATATCATTAGATGTAAATCATTTACGATACTGGTATCTGCAAGCGATGCCTACTTATTTGGTTTTATATGTCGAGTCTGCCGACGAGTTCCTAGTTCTTAACATTTCGAATTATGTCAGAGATAAGTGGGGAAGAGATATTCTGACCCTGAATCAATCTACTGCAACAATAGATATCCCTAAGGAAAGCAAGTTGGATTATCAAGCTTTTAGATTGATTCTTTTGGAGAATGATTTGAATGAGTGGAAGAAGGCGCTTGGCAGTGATAATAAAAACATTGGTGTTTGTTATCGTGATTATGACTTGATTTGGCATATAGGTACTGCTGATGAGAGGGGTGTTACGCATGAAATGGAGTTCTGGGATTGGTTGAGTAAAATGAGAGGTGAATTGTTTATTTATGAATCAACTGGATCTGATAGAAAAACTCTTCGTCATCATCTTCAATATAGAATGGACATTGATCAACTAGAAGAGGTCTATCCATATATTGAGTTTTTTTCCTTGAGGGAAGCTGAAGAGGAAGTATGGGACGATGATGAATATGCTCCAATTAAAGTATTAGAAAATGGAGATGTTATAAATGGGGTGAATGCTGCTAATGAATATGTGGCCTATGATATTGGTATGAAACTGAATATGGTTGGAAAAGAAATGTTTGAATGGGTTAAGTTTTTGGGAGAAGTTAACTTAATTGAAATTACCCCTGGAAAAGAAGAGTTTATCAGTATAGCACCTTGGCATGGTAGATCTGTTTAGAGATTCAGGTCTTGCCTTTTTCTTGTAACACGATCCCACGCAGAGCGTCCGTTCTGTGCCGGATATGACCAATTGGGTGGCGTCGGGTAGGCGTTGAGTTTGCGCTACATAATGGTACAAGGCGGATGTAAAGTAAGAGAGCGCAGCATAAAAAGGGTAAGACCTGATGCAGAAGGTTTTGTTATATGAGTGTATTTCCACGAACATTTTTAACTTTCACTATAGCGTGATGTATCGACTTAGACGCAAAGGCTCATCCATGCATTCGAGGAACACTTCAGCATGTATAGTGAACTCACCCCATGCAGAAGTCTTCAATAAAAAATTCTTAGATGGATCGGCCACTTCACGAACTGGATTTTTAAATGTTCGGTGTAAATAGTACACGACACGTTCAACTTTCCTTAGCGCGGAATCATTCTGCGCTTCTAAAGATACGACGACTCTGAAGTACGGCCGGCCGTTCTTTACACGCCAGAATTTCGTTCGATGAACCAAATGAAGAGATTTGATAGGATCCGTCTTTGTCTCTTCCTCCAATTGCAGCTCCTTCTCTAGCAAGCTTTGATCATTCAGTTCACCGCTACCATCGTCGATGATGTCTTCTTGAGTGGGCTGTCGGGGAGCCGAGGTGCTGAACCAACTTCCAGGCCCGACGGACCAATGCCAAATCTTGCTCCCTCTTCTATGCGCTTTCGAATCAACGCGAGCATATCGACAAACCAATACCGATTGAGAATGATGATCGCGGAAAGAAATATCGGCCACACAAGTGATTGCAATAGAGGTATCCAGTCCTTCATGGCTTCAGCCCTCCCCAGGACACATAACGCCGCCCATAACTGGCAACCGACAGTAGAGATACAAAGAAGCGAAGTTTTTAGCTATCCTCGTTCATGGCTTGTTATGCCTTCCTCGTCGCGTTTCAGTAACGCCGCAAACTCGTTTCTTACCGCTTCCAGCGCCGAGATCTTAGCGCTATCCCAGTTTTCCTTAGCGTCACCATTCGATTCAATAGTTTTGCCATTTATCGTAATGTCGAACTTGTCAATTCTAAGTAAATATCCCCAGTACACCGGGGCGGGGTTTGCGGTGGATGGCTCGAAATGCACGATGGATAAATGGAGACCAACTCGCGCGTTTACCGTATCTTGGCCAACACGCTGCTTTCTCTAAGCTCAAATCAATGCTAATCCGTGGGGATCGCTCTTCGAATATCTCTTTGAGCCATCCGCGATCTGAGTATGCAAGGTACTTGTCTGGGTGATTATCAAAAACTAACAGCACATATCGACCATTTTGTCTTATGCTGCCTTGCAGCTCTTCAGGTAGCAAGCATAGGCGAATAATATCCTTAATTACCCGGCCGATATTTTGAGTCTTAGGGGGACTCGAGTTTCCCTTTGAGAAGAAACTTTTTGCTTCAAGCCACTGCTTCTCTTTAAACCCGTATTTGTCTAGGCGACAAACGTTCGGCACGCTTCCACCCGACTCGAATAGTAAGTCGGCCCTAAATACAGTCCCGGTTCGACTCTGCTTTGGATACGGTTTCTCAACCGTAATATGGTTATAAGCGAACGGAACTGATCGTGAATTCAGTTCCATCTGCAATCCCGTCGCAAGATGATTGACGACCATCGCCTCTACATTTCCTTCGTGGGTGTAGCTCGAAAGCATTAGTTCAGGAAGTTTGAGAAAAGCACTTTCAATTAACATCTATCTTTCCGTTCCTTCTCCAGGGCATAACACTTGGCATAACGGCGACCGTCAGCGATTCCACGCCCGTAGGGCCGATGCTGCTGCCACTTGTTAGATTTTTAAACGATTTCATTTTTTGAGAGTTTATCTACAATTTTTTGGGAAGATTTGGTTGCTTTGGAAAATTTCACCATTCCACCCGAAGCAAACTCATTGATTTTATCTTTAGCATGACCAGGTAATCGATCCATATCTAGAATTTTGTACCATGCTCCTTTTTTCTCGAGAATGCCATCAGTAATTAAAGCTTCAAAGTCAATCGGAGTAGCTAGACTTTTGGCCTTTTTCAACATTTCTTCTTTAGACATTACACCGTCCTTTAGGTCGTTATTCATATGCTCTTCCGAAATATAACGCCGTAAGTCAGCCGCCGCGTCAGCGGTCGGATGTACTTTACTCGTTAGGCTATTCCTTTGATTCAAATAGGATTTTTTCTATATTGGCTTGTGGCAACTCCGCACCTTTTGTTCCAGTATCAGTTCGTACTGCTTCTACAAACTCCAGAAACAGCCGCTTCTTTTCACCCGTCAATCCTTGACCAGGCGACCCTTCAAATTTAGACAACGCTTTCACTACCGAGGAAGATCCATGAACACAGACCCTCGCTTTCGCTGCGATGGCTTGAGCAATGACCGCGGATTTATAGGCAGGATCAGGACTCGTTTTCATGCTTTCCATCTCACCCACGCTTCGGAGATAATCAGAGTATGCCTCCACTCTTAGAGTTCTCTCGTGTCGTTCAGACTCAGCTGAACGACCAAAGAAATATTGCAAAGCGGCCCCCACTATTACGCCTAGAAGCGGGAGAGCATCTTTAAACAAGTCGATGATTGATACTGGTTCTTCCGTCAATTTTCAACCTCCCATACAGCCAAACAGTCTGTTAATGAGATCTCTGATCTCATAATATTTATTAGAAGGTATACCTTTTAAATTTCGTTGGACTATCTAGTCCTATACTTAAACGTTTGATGTAAAAGATAAAAATCCATCCATTGAGCTGTTACTCCTTCTGTAAGGTATACCTTGCGTCGATCAGCCATTCCAAAAGGTATGCTCAAGACAAGCTGAATCCAGCCATCCACCTGTTTGATTCTTATACAAACACAAGGTCATTTCCAGTGCTCAAAGGAAGATCCACATAAATGATGGTAGATCTGTTGACCACTTTCGGTGGAGAAGAGGCAATATCCGCTTTGGGCCGATAGGTCGATAGTCATCCTTCGAAGGATTGGTGTTTGGTCTTCATTTCCCTTGCAATGGGGCCTGGACCAACGTGGAAGATGACTTAGTGCCGGTTATCTTCTGCCCCCAAGACCCCAAACACCACTGCAGTCAACGGATTCCCGCCAACCCGACACTCGCCCCCTTTCCTGGCCGACAAACGCGCTCGTCCCTCCACGCCTGCGGTGTGTTTAGGAGGTCAGTTCTCTTGCACCGGCCGCCATGGCTCCAGGGCAGGCCGTGCGGTGCTGCTCTCCGGGTTTTGAGGTTGC
>JBLXCH010000181.1:0-5348 GCA_048265065.1 Motiliproteus sp.
AATACCCAAGCAATCCTAAGGTTAACCCTATTCGCGAAGTCGCTCGATGGGGCAAATTTAAAGAAGATAGCCAGCCGGTCAGCAACGCCAAAACCTATCAACAACAGGCGTTAGAAATCATCAAGGTCACCGGTTATCAATAACCATGGCTCCAATATTAACGGCTAACGACAGCCTCAGGCTTTAACCGCTTTACCCCTATTGCAGCAGCAACTTGTGTTTACCTGTCTCTATCCCCCTTCAATGGAGCAGGTGAACACAAGGCTGCAATAGCTCTTTTATCAATCCTATCGACCGCCTTATCTCTGAACCGGTATTCACTCTGACAATCGTTACTACTAAGCAGTCGATACCTCTAACCCTGGATAGTGATTAAAATGCATCATCCTTATGCGACCATTAATTACCGAATGACGCTTATTTTTTCACAACAGCCGGTGCCTTTTCTTTTTCTGAGAGTTCTATTTTCACGACTCGCTCTAATGCATAGCCATCGAGATCACCCGAGTTGGCAGAAGAGAAGCTTTCACCATGAGCGAAAGACGTCATTCGACTTTGATCCACGCCCCGTTGGATCAGCTGTTGTGCAACCCAATCCACACGTTTAGCACTCAACGCTTGGTTATAACGGGCTCCACCTCGTGGGTCAGTGTAGCCGTCTAAACGAAGCTGGATAGTTGGGTTGTTGATCATAAATTGCGCCAAATAATCTAACCGTTTATGGCTTGGCTCGGGCAGCTCAGCAACGCCTGTGCGGAAATTAAGCGCTAACTGAAGCTGATCAAACACCGCTTGAGCATAACGAGCATTTTCACGTTCAGCTTCGGCAAGTTGCACTCTCAAGTCATCTAGTCGCTGATGATTCAATGCGAGCTCCGCTTCAACCTCGGTTAATTCCACACGAGTCAGCTCGCCTTCTTCAACTTTTTCACCGAGCCATTTACCAGCAAACAAGCCGACCAATGCCCCAACCGGCCCGCCAGCAATGGCACCGGTAATCATCGACCCTGCGGCAACGCCAGCTTTTTGATTTTCAGGGCTAACGTCCATCGCGTGTAGGCTTGCTGTTGGCAATACAGTCGCAGTAATCAACGCTGTGGCAATTAATGTCTTCTTCATGAGTTCATCTCCAAAGTGGTTTTGATGAACTCATTACAGCAAGGGATTACGTCGACATTCTGGGCTAATGATGATGGAACAACGCACAATTATGATGAAATCTGATCGCATACCCGCCTGCGACTATTCGATAAGCTGCCCTAGCCGTGTCAGTGCATCAATGCGCGATGCGGTCCAAGGTGCAGAAAAACTCAATCGCAGTGCGTTGCGATAGCGCTCTTGAGCAGTGAAAAGTCGCCCCGGAGTAATGATAATCTGCTGCTCCCGAGCCGCTTGATAAAGTTCAAGGGTATCGACCTGTTGAGGAAACTCAACCCACAACGACAAACCACCCTGTGGCTGACTGCAACTCGATGCTTGTGGTAATAGTGCCGGAATAAGAGATAGTAATTGCTGGCACTGTTGCTGTAGCTGCTGGCGACGCAGGCGCAAATGCCGATCGAAACCGCCTTCTTGAAGAAAATAACTCACCCCTTTTTGCACACTAATACTCGTAGCTAGGCTAGTAATCAGTTTTAGCTGTTTAACACGTTCAAAATATCTGCCCGGAGCGATCCAACCGATACGCAAATCACGTGACAGATTTTTAGAAAATGAAGAACACAACAAAACAGAACCATAACGATCATAAGAATGCAGTGTTCGTGGGCGCTCTAAACCAAAACAAAGCTCGCCGTAGATGTCGTCTTCTATAATGGGAATTCCACGACTTTGTGTCATCGACAAAAGCCGCTCTTTGTGTGATTCAGGCATGCAACTACCCGTTGGCGTACTGTAACAAGGCGACACGACAACCGCTTTGATATCCCAATGCTGAAGCGCTAATTCCAGCGCCTCTGGGCTTAACCCCTGCTCCGCCGAACTCGGTAACTCTAGCGCCTTCAGCCCTAGCAATTCGAGTAACTGAATAACGCCATAGAAGCCCGGTGATTCGATGGCCACTACATCGCCCCGTGTCGTCGTTGCCATTAAGGCCAGCATTAACGCGTTTTGGCAGCCCTGAGTAATAATTAATGCGTTCGCATCTACAGAGCTCCCCCCTTGAGCCAACCGCGCTGACAGTTGGTCTCGCAACGCTAACAACCCCGTTGGTTCGTTGTAATAAAGCTGTTCTTCCGCGGTTTGCTGGCGCTGTGCTCTAGCCATGCAACGCCTGAGGTGCTCATTTCCTGAGGCTTTTTCATGCTCACTGATAAGGTCAAAGGCCGCACCTTGATCCATGATGTCAACCATCACTTGGCTTGCGGTCACGGGTACAGGGGTTGCTTCAGGCTGGCTTAAACGTGGAGGTTGTAACCCCGCATTACTTGATAAGGCCTTAGCACAAACAAAATACCCCGAACGAGGCCGAGCCTCAATGAGCCCTTCTGCCTCAAGACGTCCATAGGTGTTCAAGACCGTGGCGCGGGATACCGAGCGAAGTTCACAGAGCTGTCGCACCGATGGCATGCGCTCACCTACCGCACGCTGCCCTCGTTGAATTTCGTCGCTCAGAGCTTGATACAGTTGCTGATAAAGAAAATCTGCCATAGGTTTTAGGATTGCAGCCTGTATGGGAACGGTTTTATAGGTACGGTTTTATAGGTACGATCTTATAGGTACAGTTTTTAAAAAAATTATAAGGACAGGTTAAAAAATGCCATATTTGTACCTATTTATAAATAAAAAATTGCATCTGATCCTATTCTAAAACTTTCTATAGCATGGTTACCACGTTAAAACCCAAGGTAAACCATACGCATGTACCACTATGATCAGTTTGATCGGCAGATTGTTACCACCCGCGCGCTTCAGTTTAAAGGACAGGTAGAGCGACATTTACGCGGTGAATTGAGTGACGAAGAGTTTCTGCCGTTACGATTACAAAATGGCCTCTATGTCCAAAAACAAGCACCCATGATGCGTATTGCGGTGCCATACGGCATGCTGTCATCCGCTCAATTACGGGTGCTAGCAAACATATGCCGCAATTACGATCGCGGTTATTGCCATTTTACGACACGCCAAAATATCCAGTTAAACTGGGTCAACATAGAAGAGACGCCAGCAATTCTCAGTGAACTTGCAACGGCGGAAATGCATGCGATTCAGACCAGTGGCAACTGTATTCGCAATACAACGTCGGACCCTTTTGCGGGTGTGGCTGCTGACGAAGCTGTCGACCCTCGTCCTTATTGCGAGATCATTCGCCAGTGGTCAACCTTGCATCCGGAGTTCGCCTTCCTACCGCGCAAATTCAAAATTGCTGTGATTGGCAGCATCGAAGATAGAGCCGCTATGCGTGCCCACGATATTGGCTTGCGCATCAACCTAGATAAGAATAATCGCCGTATGATTGAGGTTTGGGTTGGTGGTGGCCAAGGGCGTACGCCGATGCTAGCAAAGCGACTTAACCCACACCTACCTGAAGCTCAATTATTAAACTATTTAAAAGCTATCTTGCGGGTATATAACCGATACGGGCGACGTGACAACAAGTACAAAGCACGGATCAAAATACTGGTTAACGCGTTGGGCATATCTGCTTTTAAAGAACAGGTGGAAAAAGAGTTTAACTCAACGCCAAACCCTGACCTGCATTTGCATGAAGAAGAGCTAGCACATGCCCGCCAATTTTTTAGTGCACCGGCTTACGATTGCCAACATGCCTTAAACGCTCAGCAAGCATGTGATACCTACGCGCAGGTTAACCCTAACTTCGCTCATTGGTTAGCAAACAACGTTACAACCCATCGTGTTGCCGGTTATGCCATTGTGACGGTATCCCTTAAAACACCAAACAGAGCACCGGGTGACATTACTTCAGAGCAATTAGATAGCTTGGCTGATATTGCCGAAACCTTTAGTTTTGCCGAAATACGTTCAACGCAACAGCAAAATGTCGTCTTGGCTGACGTGCCGAAGCAACAACTCTTCGATCTATGGCGGCAGTTATCCACAGCCGGTTTAGCGGAAGCCAATATTAATACCATCACGGATATTGTCTGCTGCCCTGGGGGTGACTACTGCAACCTTGCCAATGCTCGCTCATTACCCATTGCGAACGCCATACAAGAGTATTTCAGCGCATGGCAAAAACAGCACCAATTAGGTTCGATTAGCTTAAAAATTTCTGGCTGTATTAATGCGTGTGCCCATCATCATCTAGCCAACATTGGCATTCTTGGTGTGGATAAAAAAGGTGAGGAGTTTTACCAATTCACCCTCGGGGGCAGTGAAAATGATGCCTCCGCAGCCACCCTTGATGAACGCGCCAAACTGGGCAAAGTGCTCGGCCCCTCAATACCTGCGGATCAAGTTATAACCGCACTTGAGCGCATACTTAATTTCTATCTGCAGGAGCGCAAAAACACCGAAGAGACTTTTCTATCGGTCGCCAATCGGCTTGGTCGCGAAGCGTTTAAAAAAGAGGTTTATCAGCGTGGATAAAATCATCAAAGACGGCGGCATTGTCAGAGACTCCTGGCAGCTCATCAACGATGAAGAGGACGTTAGTCCGCAACATGCCGCTCACACTATTCTGCCAGTAGTCCAATGGCGCCAGTGGGCTGAGCGTATGACGAGTGCGTCTTGCGATATGAAGGATACGGCAACACCAGGTATATGGATTAACGCTGACCAAGAACTTGAAGATATCAGAGACATCATTCCGCAGTTGCCACTTATCGCCGTGAAGTTCCCTTCATTTAGCCACGGTGTTGGTTTTTCTATCGCCACAGTACTTCGTGAACATCACCATTTTCATCATGAGCTGCGAGCCTTTGGCTCAATCATTCCTGATCAGGTCCCTTATTTACGACGCTGTGGATATAACAGCTTTGTACTCCAAAACACCTCTCAGCTAGAGGTCGCACTCGAACTGTTGCTGGATAACAGCCTAACGTATCAAGGGTCCGTTTTTAGCAGTCGAACGCCGTTCAAATTCCGTTATCCCGCCACAAAAATTTAGTCACACAGAAGGAGAAAAACATGCCTTGGGATGCTGTAGCTATTGGTTCTGTTATCACCATTGTGATTTGTGTTGCCTTGCTCGGTTGTATTGCCTACTGGGTTGTTCGAAAGATTAATCGTAAAGACCCGGAATGATAAAAATCGCTTTTTACCTAACTACTGCCGAATAAATTGACTGTTTAACCCATTGAGGAAAGGCTATGAAGACAGCCGACAACACTATACCTATCCAATCCATTGATGACCTCTATGAAGAAGTTCGGGAATGGCACGTTAAC
>JBLXCH010000182.1:0-5280 GCA_048265065.1 Motiliproteus sp.
GTGCCGGGTCGGTTCCGGGCAATCTCGCCCGAGCAACCGGAGCACCGACATGTCGAACGTCATTTCTTCCGCCGAATCCATTCTGCTGGTTCGAGACGATGCGGGCCGTTATGTACCGGCAACCCCTGAACAGATTCTGGATGCCGCTCGGCGGGCGATAGACCTGAAAATGAAGAGAGGTACTGCCTTCACATCGCCAGAAACCGTCAAAACCTACCTGCGGACCAAGCTCGCAGGTTTCGAACATGAGATGTTCGCTGCCCTGTTCCTGGACAACCGGCATCGGCTGATCGAGTACGTCGAACTGTTTCGCGGCACGATTGATGCGGCCTCGGTGTACCCCCGCGAGGTGGTGAAGGAGGCCCTGCGCCTCAACGCAGCCGCGGTGATCTTCTCCCACAACCATCCAAGCGGACATCCCGAGCCGAGCGAAGCGGACAAGGCGCTGACCAGACGCCTCAAGCAGGCGCTCGACCTTGTCGACGTGCGCACCCTCGACCACGTGATCGTAGCTGGACATGCGTCGGCTTCATTAGCTGAATGCGGGCTCGTCTGATCCAAGGGGGCCAAGCCCCCTTTTTTTATTCAGTGCAGGAATTACCTACACCGCTCGAAGTAAAAGTGGCTTGGAGGCCGGGCACACAGCGTCAACCAAACGTTTAGCTAAGGGAGCGGCGCACACCGTACAACCAACTTGGTGCTCTCCCCTGCGCCCGCAAACATCGCTTCACCCGCGTATAGCGACCTTCGCATCAAGTCCATGTCTCGCCTTTTTCCACCTTTGCCTTGGCACACTTGAACGGTGATGTGGACATGATTCCCGAGCGGGTTCTCACCGTTCAAATTTATGGCCGTATTTAGCGGCCGGCATGGGACCTATCGTGTCCTTTTGAGTCAAAGTTTCGAGCTCGTGTAGCTTTGTTCTGGGCCCGGCAACGGAGCTGATCCGCCAATGATGCATACCACTTACAACACCTCCTTGGTCGTACTCTCGGTGATCATCGCGATTGCCGGCTCCTACACGGCGTTAGACCTCTCCAGTCGCACGCGGGAAACCGAAGGCTGGCCTAAACACGCCTTCCTCGGAGCTGCTGCACTGTGCATGGGCGGCAGTATCTGGGCCATGCACTTCATAGGCATGCTGGCATTTGGGATGCCGGGTATGCAGGTCAGATACGATCTGGCACTGACGCTCGCGTCCTTTGCGGTGCCGGTTGCGGTAACCGCCATTAGTTTTTTCGCCGTGAGCAAGCGCGGTCCGAATCGCCGTACCCTGGCAATGGGTGGGCTTTTCATGGGGCTCGGCGTCGGTGCAATGCACTATATAGGCATGGCCGCGATGGTCATGGACGCAGAACTTGGGTACGCGCCGGGTTGGGTGGCACTGTCCTTTATTATTGCGATTGGCGCGGCCACCGTGGCGCTTTGCTGTCAGGCCGAAGTGCCAGCCTGTCTGGGCAGGCATTGTCCGCGGCCGCGATGGGAGTAGCGATCTCGGGCATGCACTACGTGGCCATGATCGGTGCACGCTTCACGCCATTGGACGACGCCACGCATGCCGCTACGGGTGACAGCCTGGATATGCTGACGCTGGCGGTTGCCATTTCCGCGACGACGTTCATCGTTCTTTTGCTTGGTTTGGCCGCCTCTACGTATGACCGGCGTCAGGCACTACGCAGTTTGCAGGAAACGTCGGCCCTGCGGCGAAGTGAAGAGCGCTTCCGCGAGTTGTACAGCAAGACACCGCTACCCTTGCACTCGTTGGATCGTGCAGGACGCCTCGAGTCGGTAAGCGATGCCTGGCTCTCACTTGTCGGGTACAGGCGCGAAGACGTTATTGGTAGATCGCTGATGTCCTTCATGACCGAGTCATCGGCCAGACAATTCCTCGAGCAGGACTGGCCGTCTCTGATCGAAACAGGGTACTGCCGCGATGCCGAATATAGGCTCGTCGCCAGAGCTGGAACATTCGTTGATGTCTTGGCCTCGGCTCGGGTAGAGGGTACGACTACTGGCACGC
Source organism: Motiliproteus sp. (assembly GCA_048265065.1). Taxonomy (GTDB): domain Bacteria; phylum Pseudomonadota; class Gammaproteobacteria; order Pseudomonadales; family Balneatricaceae; genus Motiliproteus. The sequence goes on from JBLXCH010000182.1 coordinate 2,021, forward strand.
TTATCCTCGGAGGACTGACCAACATTACGGAACGCCGGCACGCAGAGTCGGCCTTGCGGCAGGCGCAGAAGGTCGAAGCAATGGGTAAGCTGACCGGCGGCATCGCGCATGATTTCAATAACCTGCTGGCCGTTATTGGCGGAAGTCTTGAGCTGCTGCGTAAGCGCTTGCCTTCCCCGGATCCGCGCACCGAGTCGCTGATCGATAACGGCTTGCAGGCGACTCGTCGCGGGGCAGGACTTGTGCAACGTCTCATGAGCTTCGCCCGCAAACAGGAACTGCGACCTAGCTCGGTGGCGCTGCCAGATCTCGTTATCGGGATGCGGGAACTATTGCAAAGATCGGTGGAGGCGAACATCAGCATCGACCTACGCTTCCCGTTGAACCTACCTGCGGCTTACGTCGACGCAAATCAGTTGGAGATGGTGCTGATAAACCTGGTGATTAACGCCCGAGACGCCATGCCAGACGGAGGGTCAATTTGTATCGAGGGCCAGTCCCGCGCGGGCATTGACGTAGGCGAAACCGACTGTCCCGGCTATGTCGTTCTGATTGTTCGTGATGATGGCCTAGGAATGGAGCCGGATGTTCTGGCTCGCGCTACCGACCCGTTTTTTACAACGAAGGGGCCTGGCAAGGGGAACGGGGCTTGGGCTCTCGATGGCGCATGGTCTGGCGGAGCAGTCTGGCGGACGAATGTCGATCCGTAGCCGCCCTGGGCAAGAGACGACGGTAGAGATCCTGCTGCCTATTGCAGCGGAGCAACCGACAGAGCACCGGCGGTCACAGGTCGAGCAAGAGCTACAGCCGCAAACTCCGGCTTCCCTCGCTCTATCGTTGTCGGTCTTGGTGGTAGATGATGATCCTCTGGTATTAGACAACACCGCTTCGATGTTGGAAGACCTCGGTTGCACGGTTACGGCCGTAGATTGCGCAGAGACCGCGCTCAGCTTGCTGAACCAGCGCGTTGCTTACGACATTGTAGTCACCGACCACATGATGCCCGGAATGACTGGGGCCCAATTGGCAGAGCGCCTTCAAACGGAGCGGCCGGCCCTGCCCGTCCTGTTGATGAGCGGATACGCAGATCTTTCCGATAATCCTCGTCGGGTGCAGATACTGGCCAAGCCGTTCTCCCAGCACGCGCTTTTCGATGCGATCCAACAATCGATGGTGCATTCGGAGCGGGGAGTCGTTGTCGGTTTTCAACCCAGAAAGTAGATTGGCGCGACGAATAACGCCCCGCGGCATACCAGTGATTAAAAGGTGAATGTGTCTTCGACGACCTACGCCGTTGCATCGCGATGACGCTACCCGTGTCAGTCCAAGTGGGCAATTTCTGTGGCTCTCCAACCGGAGGATTACCATTATTAGATCAGGTTGTCCGCCTGTCCCCGTCTGCTTCGCGTTGGGGAACCCGCACTAACCGGCAGAAGGTCTGTCCCAGGCGCCCACGTGACGCGACGAAACTGCTTACTATCCGCCACCTCTTGAAGGCGAAGTAGATCCAGTATTTCTACCTCCCTTCCTCGCGTTTCAAGCATGCGTTCGGCACGGAGATCTGCAAGCGCACGTGAAACCGATTCGACTGCCAAACTGAGATGATTTGCGATCTGCACCCGGGACATGGGGAGTCGAAAGCGCCGAGTCGATAAACGGCGCGCGGCTAGCATATCCGCATACCACATCAAGAAACTTGCTACTCGAGTGTCAGCTCGTGGTGTAGCAAGTTGGAGCCGGGCCTCCCTGTTCCGCTTCACCTCTTTACTGAGTGCACGACGCAAGAATCGAATTAGATCGACATTGTCATCGCTCACTTGGCGCAACAGATCGAGCGGAAACCCACACAATGAAGTTCTTTGTACCGCTTGGACCGTAACCTGATGGTCGTCGTCGTGGAGACCGGAAACGCCAATCAAATCCCCTCCCAGACTGAAACCAAGGATCTGTTGCGCACCATAGTCGTTCTTGAGCGACGCGCTCATCGCACCTGAACGCACCACATACAGGCTTGTAGCCTGAGCCCCTGCCTCGAACAGTATGTCGCCTCTATTCAAGGTAGACATGCGGGGCAACGCTTGATCCGAAGCCAAACCACTGAAGCCCAGCACAGAGGTCACACAATTACTGGATAGCACACAGCGCAAGCATGGAAATGGAATACCACCCCGCATGCCTGTCACCTAACCATCAACGCTGTGAACACGTAACCCCTTAAGTTAACCACCATTAGCGCTCCCTCGGCTCCTTAGTTTCCCTAAGCCTGCCTCGTGCATTCACTTAAATCTAATGAATATATTTGCGCTTTGAGTGCAACGATATTGATCTATAAGCGAGTGTCAGCCGACAAGCTTGGAGGATGGAAAACTCTGCAGCCTCAGGGCCGGTGTGCAGGATCGACTTGCGGAGTTAGGGTCGCTCATGGTTTGGGGCGCGGGCGTGAATTAGATTGATGCGCATCAACAAGGGAAGGTGCTCAGCGGAGCCTAGTGCTGCTCTAATGCTTAGCGGGTGCAACCATCGTCATCGCAAGACCTGGTGTCTCTCACGTATTTTGAGAGCAGGATGCGCCGCCGGATTGAAAAACGAGGCCGCGCCCCAACCTATTCGCCGTCTCCATCTTTCGACTCTTACGAGAACCGCATGAACACTTCCATGATGATCCTTTGCGCCGTGCTCAGCATTGGCGCGGTTGGCGCGGGCGCAGTGCTCGACCTTCGTACGGCGGAGCGCGATCGTGCTGCTCGGACTACCGACTACAACAACCCCAACACACTCTTGACCATCCGCCATTCCCAGATCGAAAAGAAGGAAGGAAAGCGCAAAGCGTAGGTTCTGCGACAGTGCACGGCTTTCTTTCTATGCATGCAGCGCGTGCTGTATTACGTCTCGGCGTCGGCCGATACCGCCTCGATTCCAACCGTAGTGATGCGCCCTTGCAGTTGCTCGCGAACGATTAGCCGCCCTGACCCGGCCATCAATTCGTCCCCCTGACGAGCGCTGCCATCGAGTGCCTCCTTGATCAACTGATCCAGGGTTTGCCCCTTTTCCGCTGCCAGGTCGATACCGTAGGAATTCCACACGTCTTCAACCTTGGTGCTGCCCTTGAGCCGAAGTTCAAGGTTTGGTAGATCGGTTCTTGACGCTTCTACCGCCTGGGAAAAAACGCAGTCAACGAAAGGCTGATTGTTTGGCTTGAGGACGACAAACAGATGATCACCGGCCTCAAGCCTGGTCGACCCTCGAGGCGGTATGACGGC
>JBLXCH010000183.1:0-5247 GCA_048265065.1 Motiliproteus sp.
CCCAGTAGTCCGAAGTGCGGCTGTGGGCCGAGCAATAATGAAATAATGTGGTTATATATCAGGCTGTGCAGGCAGACACTTTGAGGTGGTTTGAAAATTCATATTGCGCCTTGCTGGCGCGATACTTTCTTTGCTCGTGCGAAAGAAAGTAACCAAGACTTTTCACCTTGAAGAAGTCGCCCCAATGAAACCTTTTCGCTGGGATCTGAGGTCATTCGACGGGCGCCTGCCGTCAAGGCGAAGAGCCGGAGCATTTAGGCTCCTAATTTGCGGACTCGACAGTCCCTGTCTCGCCCCTTCGGGCCATTTGGCCGAATGACCTCAGTGCTCGCCGGCATACGGCCATGGATGGTCGGTAGCCAGAACATGCAGGAGCAATTTTTTGCTCATGAGGGGAGGGGAAGCCGCTCTGATATTTCAGTGGTTAGACAGGATTAAGAAAGAGAATATTTAGTAAGCGGGGTCTGGTCTTTTCTTTTGATTAGGGGCAAAAGGCAAGACCTGACCGGGGTCCCTCGTGCATGGGAAGCAGATCGTGGTGCTCAATACACTCCTGAAAAACGAGGAGCGCGGGTGTGAAAAAAAACAGCCTAATTATATTGACGGAAAACCATAGTCACTCGTTATGTGCTTGATGTCACCAAGTTTTCAATATCTAGCTTGCTATTTAAAACGTCACCCCATTTTCTCCAGCTAAAAAATGAACTGGGATGCCGAATAAATAGTATCTTCACATTGTTTCTATTAAGCTTAACATTCATTATTTTTGGATAACTTCGACCAAAATCCACTTTAATTTCTTCGAGCGTGTAAGGTATATTTCTGGCACCTAGAGCTTCTTTAAAAGAGCTGATTTTACTTTTTTCCAGTCCATATACAATGCATTGCTCAATATTAATTAATTGAGATAATTCAATAAATGTAAACCAGCCATCTAAGTAATCATTATATTTTGGTCTGTGCTTTTTGGTTGGCATAGCCCGAAGAACCAAATTGTGGTAAGCAACGTTGCTCCAAAGAATACCAGAGTCAGAGTGCTTTGGTTTCCTCTTTAAAAATATAGCGCGTTCAATATTTCTTGCGTAAGATGATTTTCCGTTAAAATCAATAGCATTGTTTTTATGGACAATGCGTAGGTGATTTTTTTGATTTATTCTCCCTTCAACCTTATCCCTGTTATCACTTTTTACAGCCCAATTATATGTGCTTTCACCTAAGATAAGAGTTTTAACTTTAGATTTTGAATAGCCTTTTCCTATCCAAGGATGCCAAGTGTAAATATTTTTTCTTTCAAATTCATAATCAAATGACGTATCAATATATTCACTAAAGTTTTCCATGAATACCAATCTCCTTAAAGTACATAATACCCCGCACAGGAGCAGACAAATAAGCGTAGCGTTTTGGCTGTCCCGGCGATCACCGGGAGCGATTGCTGCGGTTTGCTATGTGGTAGGTACATTCGCTAGTCTCCATGCTGCTGCATCTAGTTCTGCTTGGGTAAAGAGCGGGGAAAATCGCTCCTGCTGCATAATTCCTTCAATAGTAAGCTCCTGATGCCCCAGTTTCGTTAGTTCTTTAACACCGTGTTGGAATTCACCCGATACGACAAGCCGCTTGGCCACTTCAACAGGATGCGCAGCTTCGATCATCTGCTCAAAGCGCGAAGGGGTATACCCCAACTCATAACACCGCCCGATTGCGGATCGCACTTGAGTGTCGAATTCATCCCGTAAGCTCATTATTTATCTCCTTTACATAACGCCGCGCTCAGCGGTAAATTGCGAGCGCAGCGAGTAATTTATCCGCGTGCAGCGCTTTGTTAGCTGATTTTCGGCAATAAGAAAGAGTTTTGACTAAGGATCCCATCCACTTCTTCGGAAATACTTTCGCATCGTTTTAATTTTTCATCGATATCTTTATCAATATTATCCAATATAAATTTTGTTTCCTGAGCTTTTATAACTCCAAGAATATCCATTTTATCTATTAAATATGCGACCAACGACATTGCAATAGCGGTTAACGACCCAACAATTACCGCTGTTGCAATAGGGGCAAATGGCGCAAGAACTGGCGCGCCTAGAATAAGTTTTTCAATAACTTCCTCAAGTGCTACACCAGCAATAACAATACCTCCAGCTGCAATTAGCTTCATAGCTTCATGCATTGTCTCGACAAAACTCATGTTAGCAGGAGGGAAAAGAATGAGCTTCAACGCTTTTAACAGGGAAAATACACCTTCTCTGATCATCCTAACAAAACGCTTTACGGTGGTTACAAACATATTCACAAGCGTTGTAATTAGGTTTGATATAAAACCTGATATAAAACCAGCAGAGAAACCTTCTATTGCTCCTTTCCATTTATCTGCAACGTTTCGGCCAATGCGAATTAGGCGTGTCTTTATGTTTTTATATAAACTTTCTCCTTCAAGTCCATTATTGTATGCATCCGTTATTTCAACTATTGAACTTGAGAAAAACTCTACCAACAAATAGCCAAATGCCTGTTGGGTGCCCATTTTCGCGCCTTCGCTCACTCCTGTGGATGCCGAATTCTTAAGATAATATTTTGCTTTGTCTGTATCTGATGGTAAATGTCTCGCCGAAGTTTCTTTGCCTTGTTGAATCTTCTCCTTTAGTTTTTGCTCATCTATATCAAATCGCTTTTTATTTTCAAATTCAGATTCATTTTTCTTTGACAGCCACTCTTCTTTATCAAAATCCCTCATTGATTGATTTATTGAACGGTCTGTTAGTGCAAGATTATCTTCATCCGTCGCAAAGTCAGCTTTTTGTGATGACGTCTGCATGAAACCGCCACTTTTATGGTGTTGCGATAACGACTCTATATGATCTGGACTGGTAGTATCTGCTTTTGCCATTTTCCCAGTATAAGCATCCTGTACCATATTATTCTCGTCCATTTGAGAGCGAGTATAGATAGCACCAGAGCTGTTTTTTCCTGCATTAGCAAACTGTTTTCCTTCACTATTCTTGCTATGCGTATAGTCCTCTCTTCTATAACGGTCTTCATCTTTAGCATAAACACCATTATTTGCGTTGTTTATTGTTGTTACATTTCCGCCCGCTTTGTCATAAGCACTTATTATTTTGCCAAGTCCAAATGGACCTGCAATCGATGATATAACGCCGCGCTTCGTTTCACCTATAAGCTGTTCCAATCTGCCTTTGTTGAATGAGGCTCTAAGGTCAGAAAGCAAAGCCTCGACCTCTGCGGAATTTACCTCAACAGAAACGTTAAGATCAGTTGAATAATCAAGGCTTGCCACACGATCGCTATCTATGCCCTGGCGAAGAAGCTTGTCGACCAATTCTTGATCAGTAATGCCACGAACGAACGGCAGAGACTGATTTTTTTTTATTATTTCTTTCCTTTTTTTAAAACGATCAATTCTGCCGCTCATTATTTATTACTCCATGTATTATGCAGCTTTAAGCTGATTCCAAGCGTGAACAAACGCCTCTTCTTCTGGCTTTATACCATCTATTTCCATGACAAATCTGATTAAATCCTCATAGATATCTAGAGACATACCAGAGTTTTTAGCCAGTAAAAAAGCCTCTTCAACAGTAGGTGGATTATCATAAATTCTTTGAATTTTTTCTTTAACATCCGAAGGGATATTTTGATCCATCATTCCCGTAACAAACTCCCCAATTTCTTCACGCTCATTATCAGAGAAGTCACCATCGCACGCTGCACAAGATATGCCAACAGCCTCCATTGCAATAATAGCTTTGAAATGTTCATCATGAGTCTTGAGCTTCTCTAGCGCTTGAGAAAGCTTGTTAGTAAGCTTTTCTATCTGTAAAGCGTTCTCAGCCCTTCCCTCAGCTCTTCCTTGCTCCTTTATCTGTTTCTTATCATTATCATCACTGTCGGAAACGGCAGCGCCAACAACCCCTCCCACGGCACCAGCCCCCACTGCGGCTGCAATAGCTCCTGCACCTGAGAGTGAGGCGATCAAAGATGCCCCGCCCAATAATGAACCACCACCGGTAAATGGTGCAGCAGCAACCGCACCAACACCAACTGCTACACCAGCTAAGATCTTACCCCACATATTTATCTCCTTTTTTAAAGCTAGTTTTAATACACAAATTTTGATTTAGGCAGCTAACATTTGTATCACTTCCTCAAAAGCGGTTTTTCCCGAGGCCACTATTTCCTGTCGTACATTCGCCAAGTCCGGCGAAAATCCATTTAATATCAATCATTCAGGCCATTTTCCCGACCAGATACCATCCGACAAAACGATCACCAATCCTCATATCCACTTTTCCGTTTTTTTGAATAACCACTTGTTTGTACAGTACTTCTAGGTGCTTTAAGTCTGCCACCTGAATACTGGCCTCGCTAAACGATTCGGCCAGAGTGCGGCAACCGGTACTACCGGCTCTTGTTACTCTGCCAAACCGGCCGAAAAGCCACGCTACCGCCACGACGATGTAATGCCGCCGGTGGGGTAACACCGCCAGGAGAAGCAAAAAGAATAGGGGAGGGGAAGGTATCCCAGCCTGGCTTCCGTTGCTCAGCTGACGATCGTGCGGCTGTTGCCGGCTTGTTTGGCCACGTTCTCCGTTCGTGCCAGTCACATTCTGTGACTATTTATCTTTCCATTTCAGGCTGCTACGCCAGTCGGTGCCGGGTATTCAAATCCACGAATACCACGAATCAAAATCCACAACTGGCGTAAGGGCTTACGGCATCATGCCCGGGTTCAGCCAGCTTGTCACCCGCACGATGCCGTGGGCAGGTACAGGGCTGAAGAAGTATAGGCGGCCATCTGGCTCTACACCTGAATTTTCACTCGGCAGCGTATTTTGACGCGAATGAAATCGCAGGGGTTACAAGACCGATTCTTGCGCCAGTAAGGCGCAATAACGGCTATCTGACCACGTCGATGGGTCCGAGCTTTTTCGCCCGGAGACCGGGCTCCAACGGATTTCGCGCGGAGACCGCGCTCCTACAGTTTTCCGCTTGATCTCGCCGTCAGGCAGATTCCAACCACGGCCCCCGCCGAAAGCCGAAAACCGCGCGCCAGCGCGCTCACCCCTGCTTGCGATAACTGCTCGGCGACACTCCCGTCCAGTGCCGAAAGGCACGGGTAAAGGCCGAAGGCTCCGAAAACCCCAGCTCCCGGGCGATACTCGATACCGGCCGGCTGGGCTGGCTGAGCAGGTGGATGGCCGTGTCGCGGCGCAGGCCGTCCTTTATATC
>JBLXCH010000184.1:0-5231 GCA_048265065.1 Motiliproteus sp.
GTCTGTAGACGAAGCCTATCTCAGTCACGGTTGCTTGTCTGTTCTATGGTTGAAGATGCGGTGCTAAGCTTGTTGGGAACCGTTATTAATATTTGTGGCGTATTTGGAGGCCAGAGTGTCAGACGAACAACAGGATATTGCGCTGGAATTTATCCAAAGAAAACTCAAGAATTTGGAGTACTTTAAAAAATACCGGCCACAAATATATAACTACTTCCGCGATTACGAGCCTGCCAATTGTGAAGTGGTGATTACTCCAGGTACTGGTGACGTTGATCTGGTCGATCGTGGGCACTCTTTCTATAAGGGGCTCGCAAAGGAGTATTCCTACGGAGAAGCGCTGGATTTTGTAAAGGAGAATACTCAGGGCGAAGTCCGGCGCTCGCACCAACCCCCATGGTTTACGAAGGAGCCGGCAAAGCGATTTGCAAAGAGTTTTGTCCAGAAAAGTGCAGAGGCCTCAACGCTCACGCCGGAAACCTTTAAAGGGTATGAGTATGACGGCATTTTTCCTTCCATTATTTTCTTGGGTTGTGGGCTGGGGTATCACATAGAAAAGGTGGTGGAAACTGCTGATGTCATCAATGCCGTTGTTTTTGAGCCCGATCCCGATCGTTTTGCTTTGTCATTGTTCACAGTCGACTGGGAAGAGATTTGCAAAAGGTTCCGTGAACGCGGTCGTTCGATCGAATTTTCTATTGCTTCACGGCCGGATGATATGGAGCACTTGAAAAGGGTGATGACCAGTGCGGTTACGGGATTAATTCCTCAATATCCATACTTCACTGTTTTTTATAATCATTTGGTAAGTGTTGAATTGTTCCGGCTTTCGCAAGAACTGGAAAAAAACCTACCAGTTCTTGCAGCAAATTGGGCAAATTACGACGCCCTTCTTTTCCCGTATCGCAATGCCTACCATAATATCCAGCAGGTCGAGCTCGCATTCGACCCAAGAGGTGAGGAAGAAGATCACCGGCCTGTTGTCATAGTGGGCAGCGGGCCTTCGTTGGATGCCCGCATCGAAGAACTAAAGCATGTTCGTGACAAAGTTATAATTATTAGCGCCGGGACGAGTCTAAAAGCCCTCTTAGGCCATGGTGTTCGCCCTGACTACCACGTAGAACTGGACGCGAGCAACATTATCCCTAAGCTTTTGACAGAGGTGGAAAGGGATTACGGTTTGCAGGATATTGTTCTGGTTCACTGTCTTACCGTAAATCCATTAGTTCCACGAATGTTTGAGAAGACCGTTCCTTTTTTCAACGCTAGTAATTATATTTCAGCGGTTCTTGACTTATGGCACTTGGCTGCTCCAGGCGCAACAGCGACTTGTACCAACGCAGCGCTTGCCGTTAGTTATTTTGCCGGCGCGCGAAATATCTTTCTGTTTGGCACGGATTACGGTTACGTAGATAAGGAGCAAACCCATAGCCGCCGCTCTTTCTATGGCGAAATAACGGATTCAGAGTCTGAAGGTAAGATTAGCGAGGGGGTTAAAGCGAATAGGAGAAGCGCCTTCAAGACAAAAGGCGTCAATGGCGCAGACGTCTTCACGCAAGCAGACTACTACACGGCCAAGCAGGCAGTAGAGCATTTTGTCCAAGATGTTGTTCGTGCAGAAGTTCGTTTGGAGATATTTAATTGCTCAGATGGTGCGGAGATTGTCGGTGTCGATTGGCTTTCTTCTGACGGATTTCTGGGTATGTTAGAGAGGAACAAGGCTCGGCAAGTGCAGGCACCTTCCTTCTTTGAAGCCCGATGCGTTCCGCTACCGAAAATAAACATTCAAGAACGTTATGAGACCGTCGCGCGTGAGTTCCGTGCCATGAGTTCAGATTTGAAGACTATTCTGGTTAGGTCGAATCTTCAGAGTAGAGCGGATTTGATGGTTGTCGCGAACGAAATTCGTAACTGCATGTATCGTGTGGGAAAGGGCAGTGGGCGGAATGCAGAGAGCTCGATACAAATGATGAGTTGGTCAATGTTACAGGGCACCGTAAAGCACTTTCTGCAGGTGGGGCTTTGCCATGGTTTGGCTCAAGACCAAGCAAACTTTCAAGTTTTTGTTTCTCACTGGAAGGCAGCTTTCACGGCTTTTCTCGATCGGGTACCTGCTCACTTCACAAGGGTCACTTGCGCAGAAACTTCCGTGAATGAGGATCCTTGGGTTCACTTGTGGGTTGATGACAATGAAAGCTTGGAAAACTTTCAGGACAATTACACTTTGTTACAAAGTGGGTAAAAAAAAAGCTAAAGCATAATCCCGAGGAGCCGTTAAGCATCACAAGAGATGACGGTGTTCAATTAAATTTAAGTGCCGTCGTGATGCGCTAGTGGAAGACTACCGTTTTTAAGGGGAATAATATGGCTCTCGGAATCAATACTAACATTGCGTCTTTGAATGCTCAGAACCAACTGAGCAAGTCTCAGAACATGAGCAATCAGGCGATGGAGCGTCTGGCATCGGGTTTGCGGATTAACAGCGCTAAGGATGATGCAGCCGGTCTGGCAGTTTCAACTCGCTTTGATACGCAAATTCGTGGTTTGAACCAGGCTATTCGAAATGCGGGCGATGGGATTTCCATGGTTCAGACTGCTGAAGGTGGTCTGGACCAATCGGTAGAGAATCTTCAGAGAATTCGGGAATTGGCTGTTCAGGCGGCTAACGGGTCTTTAAGTAACGACGATCGTCTCCTTCTGCAAAAAGAAGTTGAGCAACGGGTTGCTGAAATTGATCGAATCAAAGACGATACAAAGTTTAATGGGATATCGGTTCTCAATGGCACCAGTGCGGCCAATACAACTATTCAGGTTGGAGCTGATCAAAATCAAAAGATCACAATCGCTGCATTCGGTACAAGCATGGGGATATCAAACCTAGGTACTGCTTCGAAGGTAAGTGATGTAACGGTCTCAACTGCGGCTGGTGCTAGTGCGGCGTTGGCAATTATTGATGGAGCTTTGTCGACCGTAAACACTGTACGAGCGGATTTGGGTGCGGTACAAAACCGCTTCGAAAGCACCATCTCCAACCTGCAGACCAACGTAGAAAACCAGAGCGCGTCACAAAGCCGGATTCTGGATGCAGACTTCGCTGCAGAAACCGCGAAGATGGCTAAGGCCAACGTACTCCAACAGGCGGGTATCTCTGTCTTGGCGCAGGCTAACGCTCGCCCGAACCAGGTACTGTCTCTCCTGCAGTAAGGCGCAATCGGTAACAAGCTGGAGCGAGTCGACGCTCCGGCTTGAAGCCGTTTGATATCAGCGAGGTAGAGCTATGAATGGCGTTAACCTGAATAATCCAGAGTTAAAGTTAGTTAAGGCTGGCTCGCCGTTCTCGGTTGAGGCGCTTTCGTCATCTCCAGCCCAAGCCGGTAATGCTGCAAATCCAGTTTCGTCTTTAGTGGCTTCTAAAGTGCCGGGACGTGCGCCTGCCGTTGATGTCGTCGCAAATCCAAATGCTAATCCTAATCCTCCTGCCAGCTCTGACGATCAGAAAAGCTTAAATGAGGCCGTAAGCCAGCTGAACGATTTTGTCCAGACTGTACAGAGGGAATTGCAGTTTGAGGTGGATAGCGAAAAGGGGCAAACCATTGTCAAAGTAGTTGATCAGAGCTCCCAAAAAGTTATTCGTCAGATTCCGGATGAAGTTGCACTAAGGTTGGCAGAGAACTTGCAGCAAAATGAACCGCTGTCGTTGCTCGATATCAAAGTGTAGGTTTTTCTAATCCCAATTTGATATTGATTAACGAAACACAGCACCGCCGCCTCTCGAGAGCCGGCGGTGTCTGTATTTATAGGTTCGGAGCTTTCGGTAACATTTTGTTACGTTTATTTCTTAGAAAGCGGCAAAGTTTTTCCGGTTTCGGCCGTTAACCGATTTAGTTAAAGCATTGCGTCTTCGTAGGAGGCTGCGCTATGGCATCTATAAGTTCTATTGGAGTCGGCTCGGGTATCTTTTCAAATGATTTGGTACGGCAGCTCGTCTCGGCTGAGCGTGCGCCTACTGAGCAGCGTTTGAATAGTCGCCAGGCCGAGGCTGAGGCTCAGATCTCAGCATTTGGCAAAATTAAAAGTGCGCTGGAATCGTTAAAAAGTGCCGCCGAAGGTTTGAGTAGCGCAGAAAGTCTTCGTGCTTATGTGGGCACCTCTAGCAATGAAGATGTCGCTTCGCTCACAGTGGACTCCTCTTCTGCCAGTGGCGGTGTTTATAGCCTTAATGTCTTAGATTTAGCGCAGGCTCAATCCCTGGCTTCTGGAAGTTTTGCGGATCGGGATTCAACCGCAGTTGGTACAGGTACTCTTACATTGAATGTCGGTGGCGCGAGCACCGAGATAACGCTCGATGGCAGTAACAATACGTTAGAAGGAATGGCTGCGGCTATTAACGATGCCGGTGCCGGCGTTTCAGCGGGTATTGTAGATACCGGCGCGGGCTATCGGCTTGTGCTTTCGTCAGAGAATGGCGGTACAGCCAACGAAATCTCGATTTCCGTTGCCGATGATGACGGTAACAATACGGATAATGCGGGGTTATCCCAGTTTTTCTTCGACGGGTCAGCGAGCAGCAACATGGAAGAGACCGTTGCTGCTAAAGATGCCAGATTGGAAGTTAATGGTATTGAAATCACGCGATCGACTAACACGATCGAAGGTGTGGTGGATGGTGTCACGTTCGACCTGAAGTCTAAGGGTGTGTCTTCTGTAACGGTTCAGTCTGACCCTGATGAAGTGGCTGGGCGCGTTCAAGAGTTTGTGGATCAACTCAATGGCCTCAGGGGTGAGATCAAAAAGTACTCCGGCCTGAGTGATGGCACAGGGAAGGGTGTCTTGAGTGGGGATGCGACGCTTCGAGGATTGGAATCCGACTTGCGTCAAATGCTGGTTGCCATTCCAGCAGGCCTTGAAGGTTCTCCGGTTCGGATGCTTGCGGACTTAGGCATATCAACGAACCCAGACACCGGAAAACTGGATTTCGATCAAACGAAATTCAAGGATCAGTTGAGTGCTGCGCCTAACGATGTTGCAACGTTGTTCGCTAAAACTGATTCGTCGGACGGTATTGCTGAGCGCTTGGTGAATACGGTTGGGACATATTTGGGTAGCGATGGAGCGTTCGCTAGTCGAACCGAGGGGTTGAATGGAACGCTCGAGCGTATCGCGGAGAAGCGCGATCGTCTTGACTTGAAGATGGAGTCTTATGAGGCTCGTTTGATTCGCCAGTTTTCTGC
>JBLXCH010000185.1:0-5199 GCA_048265065.1 Motiliproteus sp.
CGTAGCTCAGTTGGTTAGAGCATAGCATTCATAATGCTGGGGTCCGGGGTTCAAGTCCCTGCGTAGCCACCAAATTCAAAAAGGGTTCAGCGAAAGCTGAGCCCTTTTTTTGTGCCCGCCGTTTAGCCCAGCATCACCGAGAGCGCACCATGAGAGACGACTTCGACAACATCCGCGCAGAGCGCGAAACGCCCTACCGCACCGCCGCTGCTACCTCATCTAATCAATACGCCGGGCTCTGGAAACAGATCGCGATTGGCATCGTGGTTGGGCATCTGTCGTTGGGGTTGATTGGTGCGGTGGTCTGGATGGTGGCGGCGCAGCTGCTGGTTGGGGATTTGCAGATCGTTGTACCGTGGGCGGGGAAGCAGCCAGGGTGATTATTTCTGTGCTTCTCAGGGTTAGCTAGGGCCGGAAAATCAATATGTCCCCTTTTTCGTCGATGGGCAGGCGAACATCGGGGATGATATGGTTTCTGCGGTTGAGCAAGACAAGCCACGCCCGAGAAAATAAATCTGTCCCCCTTTTTTTGAACTGGTCAATCCAAACGCGGGATAGCGATTACACAGAAAGTAGCTAGGCGCTGGTATGCCCGTGGATTGTAAAAGTTGTTCGATAGCTCGTTTGCTGCTGTGCATAACCTTTGCGGGCTAAAAGCGATGCGGCGGGACACGTAACTAAAGCGTGAGATGGTAGGTTAAACGGAATGCAATCTAAATTCACAGCCATCGACTTATTCTGCGGCTGCGGTGGGCTGACAGAAGGGCTCAAGTCCGCAGGGTATAACGTTTTACATGCGGTAGAAATTGATGCTAAGGCTTCTAGTACATTTATAGCCAATCATCCTGATGTCAACCTAATACATATGGATATTAGGGAGGTTGATGCTACTGCCTTAGGCTTAAAGCCAGGCGACTTGGACTTGCTTGCGGGCTGCCCTCCATGTCAAGGCTTTAGCAGAATAAGGAAGTTAAATAAGTCGCGCCCAGCAATGGATGAAAGAAACTCATTGATTAACGAATTCTCTAGATTCGTAAAAGAATTGCTGCCTAAACGGATAATGCTCGAAAATGTGCCTGGTCTTGCGACGCATTATAGGTTTCAGAATTTCTTGTCCACTTTAAGATCGCTCGGATATCGGGTTAAGTATGAGATCCTGGATGTTTCAAACTACGGCGTAGCTCAGCGCAGAAAACGGCTGATATTGTCTGCCTCGATAAATTCTGAGCCATTCATTGCTCCACCTATGAAAGGAAGGGTAACTGTTAGGTCAGTGATCGAAAGTATGCCAAAGCCCGGCAATTCGGGCGATTATCTTCACGACATTGCCGAGAAGAGATCTGAAAAGGTTAGAGAGATTATTAAACACATCCCGTTAGATGGGGGTAGCAGATCAGACTTGCCCGAGCATCTCGTACTAGAGTGTCATAAAAAAACAAAGGGGTTCTATGATGTATATGGCCGTATGTCATGGGATGAACTTGCACCAACGATTACAAGTGGCTGTCATAATCCGTCAAAAGGCAGATTTTTACATCCAGAAGACAATAGAACTATAACTTTAAGAGAGGCGTCGATGCTTCAAGGGTTTCCTGTTGATTACAAATTTATTGTTAGTCACGGAAAGGAGTCCATTGCGCTAATGATTGGCAATGCGCTGCCTCCACCTTTTATTAGACATCAGGCTCTCGCAATTGTCTGATTCATTTTAAATTGGGGTGTGCATGGAAGACTTAATTAAAAAGCTGGAAAGCATGAGTATCGAAAATCATTTCGATACATTTATAAAAGAGACAACTTTTCCAAACTTTAAGAACATTGTTCCTTTTACAAAGGTGGCTTTCGATTTTCCGATTACCTTTATTGTCGGCGGTAATGGATCAGGAAAAAGCTCTCTACTTCACGCTCTGTGGGGAATGCCTTTTAGATCGAGTACAAGCAGGTTTTGGTTCTCAACAGCGATAGATCCCATCGAAGAAGGGGGAGAGTATGGAATCAATAGATATTGGTATACGCATTGGTGCAAAGAACTAAAGGCCTACCTGCAAACTAGAAAAGTTCGAGGCAGACGAAGAAGCGACTACTGGGAGCCGGCCAGGGCACTAAAAAGCGACGGAATGGACGAGCTTCCGCCGTTGAGTGGTAAGAACGCACCATTTCGCTCCAAAGATAGATGGAATCCGGTGAAAAGGCCGGTTATTTACTTAAATTTTAAATGTGAATTCAGCGCTTTTGATAAATTCTTCTATTTCTCAACTGAGCTTTCCAATGAAGAAAGACAGGAGTCAAATTAAGAAGTCAGCGGCAAAGCTGCATAGAGTTATTGCAAGTGAGAGGCAGTCCTACAAGCCGGGCGGCAAAGAGGCAATTTTTGAAAATAGAGAGCTAACGGATTTAGAGCTTGAATGGGTAAGCTTTATTTTAGGGCGGGAATATATTGAAGCTAGATATGTCCTTCATAGGCTTTACGGCAACATGGAGGCTCCAAGCGTAATATTTAAGCGGAAGGACTTTGTGTATTCTGAAGCTTTTGCAGGAAGCGGGGAACTTGCGGTAGTTCGGGCTGTAATAGAAGTTCTTAAGTGTGAACATAATACGCTAATCTTACTAGACGAGCCGGAGACATCCCTTCATCCAGGTGCTCAAAAGCGACTAATACACTTTCTGATGGATCAGATAGTGAAAAAGAAATTGCAGGTGGTCGCTTCAACACATTCACCAACAATAATTGAAGGGATGCCAGCAAAGTCAATCAAAGCAATGGAAGAGTCACCGTCTGGCAGAATGAAGGCTGTAGATGTCACGCACCCTCAAGTAGCATTCAATAGGCTTGGGCATATTGATGAAAACAAAATAACGGTTGTAGTGGAAGATGATTTGCTATCAAGCTTGGTGGAAATAGCGACGATAGATTTAGATCCAGGGGAAAGGGAGGCAATAAAGCTATATATTCCCCCTGCTGGGGCTTCAGACATCTTTAAGAACCTCATTCCCAGTAGCATCCATGAGAAAAGAAACATTTTTTTCATAGTTGATGGGGATCAGAAGGTTCAAGAAGACCTTGGAGACATTGAGGAGCTTGGCGATAAACCAGTAAACAAGCTTTATAAAACCGTGATTAAGACGCTTGGGTGCGAGCCTAGTTATATAGGCGCTGAAGACTTTAAAGCTCAAAGGGCTTATCTAATATGGTTAAGGGATCGAGTCGTATGTTTAGACTCTATTTGCCCAGAGCTTGTTTTACTTAGAGATATTTTGGGTGTTGAGCAAGCGAATGGTAAAGCAAAGACAAACCAGCAGGCTAAGGATTGTCTAAGGGAGGAAGTCATTAAGTTGCACTTTAAGCATGACGCGAGCAATTTGCGCTCGTTAATGCAATTTAGAATTACACCGCAGAAAGAGAATAACAATTCGGTTGTTGAGCTGCGCCAAGCACTCAAGAAATTTCTTACGGTAAAACTGACATAATCCCTTCTGCATTGCGTTGGTGACTACATCGAGAAGAAAGACTTTAATGTTGTGGCGCAGCAAGCATGAAAATCGGTTATAAGTCTCGGTTTATGGGTCTTTAGCTCGGTGGGACTGCTCGTATCGAACTCATAATACTGGCCAGAGCTTGAGCTCCCTGCGCATAAAATTCAAAAGGGTTCAGCAAAAGCTGAACCTTTGTTGAGTCCGCCATTTAGCCAAACAGCATCGAGTATGCCTTTCAGCAAGCGCACCTGGCGCTCGTCACCTCAGCTAAAACGCTGCCCCGATATCGCCGGGTGGTAAAGCGGTTGAACGGTATTCCCAGCGGGATCAAGCAGATGAAAGCTATGGGCGCCGTCGCCGTGGGCGAAGGGGCGGTCCAGCAGAGATTTATTTTCTCTTGCCCAAACGGCCGCTCCTAGCCGGAAGCAAACTGAAGCCAGCCAACCGTTGGCAATATAAAGAGCAAACCAAGTTCGTAAGGGTTCGCCTCAGTCTGCTGATATAACTTTCAACCGCGGCCATGTTGCAGGCCAGTTCTTTGCACGAAGTCGGTCTGTATACGTCTGCGCTTTCTCTCCCTGAAATCTCACAGTGGGTCGGACAACTAGATTGAAGAGGTCGTCTAGGCCGAGGGGCGCCGCAATCTCGATCACACCGTGAGCTCCCAACCGCACCGCCACTGCGGTAGCTGTTTCAGGCCAATGCATCATAGCCTCGGTAGCCGAGTGGTAAGGTGGATCATCATTGCGAAGGTGCATGCGAGCTTGGTTCTTGACGGACCATTCCAATGCGTGGTCCATGCTCTGCAACGTGGCCTCGATTCGGGCATCCAGCTCGGGGGAAAGAGCGCTCGCTATCGAACCAGATCACATCGATGTCCGCAGGTAATGGCGAATTGCTTCGCTGATGCAAATGATCCCATATAGCACTGCGCACGAAGCCCGCCCCCACCCAACAATCCGGAAGCTGAAGCGCTCTCACCTGACGGAGAATGTGCAAGCGAAGCGGATCGGCAGCAATGATTGCCTGCACCTCCGAGAGGTAGTTCATCGGCAACTGTCTGGTCTATTGAGTCAGCGCGAAGACTAGCAGCTGGCTGTGACGCTATCCGCGTTGGGTAAAAAGCAGCCGCTGGCCGACGCCACGACAAACCTCCCCTCTGTTCACATCAACGCAACCGCTGCCCCGATATCGCCGGATGATAAAGCGGCTGCACGGTATTCCCCGCCGGATCAAGCACATGAAAGCTGTATGCCCCATCGCTGTGAGCGAAGGGGCGGTCCAACAGCGTGACGCCTTGCGCTTTCAGGTATTCGTACCAGGCGTGCAGTTCTTCCAGGCTGTCGACGATGAATCCGTAGTGGTCCATCGCCTGGACGCCGCTGCTTTTTTCCGAAGCGCGGCCGAGGGAGAGGTTGTCGTTGCCGCATGTCAGGTAGACGAGGTCCTTGCTGGCGCGGTTGAGCACTTCCATGCCCAGGACGTCGACGTAAAAGCGTTCGCATTCTTCGAGGTTCGGCGCGGTGAGCGCCAGATGACGCAGGCCATTAAGGCGACCGGGACGCTGTGGCATCTTCTTATTCCTTGTATACAATCGAACGCTCACATTAAAACAAAATGGAGTGTTCATGTACTGCCTCATTCTGAAAACCCAACTCGCGCCGGGCTCGTTCGACAAGTTCATGGAGGCCATGCGTATCAACGCCGCCGCCTCGGTGCAGGACG
>JBLXCH010000186.1:0-5153 GCA_048265065.1 Motiliproteus sp.
TGTACGGAACAGCGAGAATCCCCAGCGATTTCGCTTTCTCCAAGGTCTGTTTGACTAACTGCGTGGTCGGAGCCAGATACAGAACGGGCTCTTTGAGGTCATTCAGGGTCGACTGAGCAATCAGCAGACCAACTAAGGTTTTCCCGCCCCCAGTGTGGAGCTTGACCACCGTGTCACGCTCATTCTTACGCTCGAACCATGCCTCCAGCACCTCAGCTTGACTGGTGTACAGATCATTGATGCCCTGAGGCTTGGGCATGCGCCTGAAGATCTCCAGGGGATCTATAGGTGCAGGTCGCTGAGACTGCGATCTGAGTTTGTTAAAGTCCACCATCCTTGTTTACCTCGCAGTCGTCGTTGAGCTTCAGTCGCTCATGATCATTGGGTTGAATCTCATTATTAACGATTACTTGTTCTGTTCTGCCATGCTGGAAACCCGCACGGGGCTATTCCCAGCATGGGCGACCAATGTGCTCGCCGCACGAAGGGCCCATTTGTGGCCTGTCAAATAGTGTCTGGCCGCCTAGGCCAATTTCGAGGAATCAGAGCATCCTCAGACTGCTTGTTCCATCGCATACGAGTGGCCTTGACGTACCTGGGGTCGTCGCCAAAGAACGCGTGCTCGATCAGCAACACCTGTAGGCCCTTTTGAGCAGCCGTCTCTTCGAAAAGGAAGTCGAGGTGCCGACGCATGGCTGAGACCTCTTCGTTCTCCTCAATGGTCGACTCGTCTTCTCCACGTTGCGGGTAGTAGGGTCGACTGATCTGGTCAAACGCGAGAAAGCCAGGTACCGGGGCGTCGATCTCTCCCAGATACTTCTGTAGCGCGAAAGACAGGGCAACGTGAATAGCCAGATAGTTTTCGTCTGACCCGGCATCATGCAGCCGCAACACAGCCCTTGAGCCTTGCTCGATGATCGCAACATCTGGTGGTCTGGAGGAAAACTGAAGGTCTGCCCCGATACAGGGGGCAACCGTAGGCAACTGGCCGAACGCCTCCGACAGGTATTCGGACACTTTGCGCTCGGCAAACCGCAGCAGTTTTTCCTTGGCTTCGGTGTCGATTTGCCCTTCCAAACTCTGGATTTGGTCTCGCAGGACACCTAGGTCTGACCCAGGCTGCGGCGTGGTCGGATTCATCTCCAGAAATTGTGAAACCTTACCCTGCAGGTTCGCATGGTACTGGGCCAAGGTATTCAACTGCTTGGCCTCCTCACTCTGCCGAATCCAGGTCTTGATGCGCTCATCAACCCCACTCAGTTGGCGGTTCAAGCGATCAACTTCCATGTCCAACGAGTCTTGGTGCTCGATCAGTCGAGGCCTCACGTTCTCAACCGCGGCACTCTCTGACCGAATGATGTCCATGGAGTGGCGGATAGCCTCGGAAATTGCAGCGCCACGCTCAGTCGGACTGTCACACACCGGGCATGTGTCTGCTGCCGGCTTGAGATGCTCTGCAATTTTCAGCTTTTCATATTGGCGTCGTACCGTCCCCTCGAACCCCACCATGTCCTGAAGGGCTGAACTAGTCGCACGTGATTGTCTTTTCGTTTTTTCAAGGGTGCTCAGCAGACTACGACGAGTGTCATACAACTTGCCGAGTTCACTCTCATTCGGGTTCGAACCGGTTCTGCTGGCGTAGCGCTGAACGCGCTTGAGGACGCCCTCCAGTTCTTTCTCGGAGGACTCCTGGGAAGGGGTGTCGCACAGGCCACTTCGGCTTGCATCATGCAGCAAACGCAGGGCGTGTTTTTTGTAGTCGCTGCCGGCTGCCTGGCGAACCCGTTGCTGTCGCTCCTCTCGCTCAAGCTGCTTGCGAAGGTCACGCAGGCGCCGCTCCTGGAGCACCGAGTCTTCGCTCACAACACGAAGGAAGTAGGGCATCGTTTCGATAATGGCCGGGGCCTCATCAGCCTGATCCAGCCCATGCAGCAAAGCAGTTTCGTTATAGATGACGTCCTTGGGGACGAACATGTAAGCCGTCGCGTGACGAACCGTTGGACGCCATTTACGGGCAGTCTTGTCATCGGAGGCATCGGGCACACCAGCAATTCCAAAGGCGCGCTCGATGAAGCCTTTTGCTGCCTCAAGTGTCGTTAAACCTTGAAGCTGCTCGACATGGCTTGGGATTGGCAGATTCCGTCCGTTGCTAACGTACATTTTGGTGCTGGTGCCCTGCCCCACAGGCGGGACTAGTCGCGCGGTGATCATCTGCGCGTCCCCAAGCACCCATTTCACACCCACCGCGAGACTATGTCGTTTTACGTGCGCTGCCAGCTCGCATTTGCTGGAGCCAAGGCAGTAATCAATAGCCTTGATCAGTGTGGATTTACCCGTACCGGATGCACCGGTGAAGATATTCACTTCTCCCAATTTCAGCGGGAGGTCGCGTACTCGACCACCCTCGCCGATGAAAAAAATGTTTGAAATATTCCAGCGGCTCATAGCTCCAGCCCCATCATGTCGAATACTGTCCGTGTAGTACCCGCTGAGGCAAACCAGTAACCCAAGCGGTGAATTTTCTTGAAGATTTCCTGAGTGTCCTCACTCAATTGCGCGGTGAGTTGCTTAGGCATCGAGGATGCCCCCCGGACTACACGGCCTTCTGGATTGAGCGCTAACAACTGGCTGAAGCAGGCGAATTGGATTGCTTCGGTCACAATCTCCAGTGAGCCGTTAATTCTGTCCGCGAGCCGGATCTGAATGACTGGGCTCCGATGCAGCCACTCCAACAGGCCTGTGCTTCGGTTGGTACTATCAAAGGTCGAAGCCAGGTCACCCGAGAGTGCTATCGGCAGAGCCGCGTAGCACAACATGATGTCAGGAGCGCTGGTTCCAAACGACGAGTACCCTGTAACAAAATGGGTCAGTAATGCGGCGCAATATGCCGGGTTGGTTTCGGCATAGATATCGTGTGTGATGGCCATTCCCTATTCCTTGAGAAGCTTCAGGTACTGGGCGTGCCACCCCACCTTCAGATCGATGGCCAATAGCTGATAGGTGCCTCGTACATAGTAGTGACCGCTCCAGCTTGAAGAGATCGGCTCGACTTCTTTCGGCGCCAAATCGTGAGTCCACCGCAAGACATTCAGCCCCATGGATGCGACCTCTTCGGGGCTCAGCGCTTCGCAATCTTCGACCATCCGGGTGTGAATATCCGACCAGGACTCCTGGAGCTTGGCGTCGTACGAGGCGATCTTCGAGCGTAGTTGAGGCTTTTCGAGGATCCATTTTGCTCGCTGGTTTACCGCCCTCCATTGCTCGCGAACGGCTTTGCTGATGTCCGAGGGCTTGCCGCCGACCAAAGCGATCTGACGGTACAGCATGCTGTCAGCCTCATAGTCGTCCGGATGGTTCACCATATCGAAGTCAGCGGTCAGCTTATCCTCGTCCAACTGGGAGATGATCGACGAGAGGGTGTGCTCCACTTCACTGCGGTAAATGACCCGTTCGCGTTTACCACACAGCGTGTAGACCACTTGCAGATCCCACCATGCAAGCAGGCTCTCAGCGGCACGTAGACGGTGCTCTTTGGGCAGTATATGCAGGTGGCGGGATAAGGCAGCAGGAATCTCACTGACGGTAACTTCATCAGGCTTTATGAAGATTCGTTTGAGCAGACTGGACCTGATAGAAGGGTCAAGCGCGAGGAAGGACTCACAGCCTTTGGCACGAGCAGCATGGCGAAGACTGACTTTGTTTGCTCGGTCGTCCGCGCGCTCTGCGACAACCCTCTGCGCCTCCTCAAGCATTGCCTTGAGTAAGGGGTCTCGATCAGTTTCTTCGGCGCACAGTGCCATCAACGGAGAGCCGTCGGGTACTGGGCCCGCTGCGACGAGGTGGAACCTGGTATCAGCGAGCGATACTAGCCGGATGGCGTCGATCCATACCTTGATGGTTTTCCATAGCGCCACACATGTGAGGGTGACTGGAGGCGGATTTTCCTGGATGGAGTGCTTGAGCTGGTACAGTAAGGACTGTCCATTGGCCTTGATTTCAACGTCATCAAGCCGCTCAATGGCCACTGCAGCATCATCTGCTCTCAGCTGTACCAAGGTCAGTAGCGCATACTGGCTCTGATAGTAAAACCCTAGCGCAGCCGCCGATGCGTCATGAACAGTGTTCGAATCTGTCCCATCCATTCTCGACCACTAGACTCCCTAGTACTGTATGCGATCCAAAAAAATCGCTGAATGGTACCAGAGTGCCATCCATCAAGCCTGTTTCAGGTGGCTAAGTACTGCCTCAAAATATGCTAAAGCCAAATCAGCAACCAGTGAACTGCCCCCGGCTTTGTGGGCGCCACCAAATCTCAAAATAGAACCTTGGTGAATGTCCGCTCCGTAGCTGCCCTTGGGGCCGATCCGCTTTTTGCCATTAGCAGCTATTCGCCAAGAGTACCTGTAGCGTGTGTAGGGTGCTTACAGAGACACTATTAGCACGGCGTGGAAGCCACCCTTACGGCACTGCTGCAGTTTTTACGCAGGACAAGCGTCTGGTATCAGCAGCGGGTCAGCTTTACCTGAAGCCTATCAACCCGGCATACCGGATGATTTCCATTGACGGAAATTGCCGACTGGTCGGTGTCGTGGACGAGGCAAAGCTGAATTATAAGTGGTCACCAACGCAAGGAAGCGAACGATGTCGTACCTCGTACTAGAGCGAAAGGAAGGTGAATCGATCACCCTTCGCGTGCAGCCTGGCACCGATGCCGAAGATTTGCTGGCCCAGCTGCTGCGGGACGGCATCACAATCAAGCTGAAGGACATCCAAAGCAGTCGCGTTAAAGTCGCGATCGAGGCCCCGCTTGAGCTACAGATACTGCGGAGCGAGCTGGAGGAAGCGTGAGGCCAACGGCTGACGTGCTACGTCGTAAAAAACGACGTGATTGAGCCTCGCCCGGAGCTTGGCAAGCACGAAGAACAGTTGATCAGTCTGGATCATCTGGCTGGCTAAATGGTTGTAGAGTTATACACTCCTTCAAGCTTCAGGAAAGGCTGCCAGCCCTGCACGACTGCCCGCTTTTGGCCGCTAGTGTGCGCTCTCTTGCTTGGATGGCATTACGTTCTGGCCCAACGTTACTGTAGCGAATCCGCAGCAGTATCAATCAAAGCTTCCTGTATCCCGCGTGAAGAAAGACGCTACGTTGCGCC
>JBLXCH010000187.1:0-5117 GCA_048265065.1 Motiliproteus sp.
TACTGATGAACGAAACCGCCGACGACCTGCGCCTGCAGCCCGACATGCGCTGGCTGATTTGGTCGCCGCTGGAAATGCAGGGCATTCACGCTTTCGAAGAAGGCTGCCCGGTGCTGCGAATGCGCATGCGCACCAAGCCCGAGTACCAATGGGACGTGTCCCGTGCTTTTAACTTACTGCTAAAGCGGAAAATGGAAGAGCGCTACATAGACGTGGCAGCGCCGCGGATCAGTGTGCAAATGGAAGGCGAAGGCGGCAGCGGTTCGGCGTATTTAGAGCGCCGCGGGCAGAGCGACGCTTAACCCTGAATGGGGTCAGACCCCAATTTATTCTACGTCCATGATATCCTTGCCGCCCTATTTTTATTAGTTACGCTCACTTCAAACAGTTTAGGCTTTATTATGCGAATGATTATCCGGGCTTTTTTCCGCCTGCTCCGCTTGGTTCTGACTCCGTTTATGTTGTTTTCAGAGAAACTCAGCACGCCTAAGGCCATCGAGCGCTCGCCGGAGCGGCAGGCTGAAGTTGATAAAGCTACCGCAAATCTCGCGCTTTACGAGTTCCGCGCTTGCCCTTTTTGTATCAAAGTTCGCAAAGAGATGGCCCGGTTAGGGCTGAAGATTGAACGACGGGATGCGCAGCGTGATCCGGAGCATCGTGAGGCACTGTTGAAGGGTGGTGGAGCGATTAAGGTGCCTTGTTTGTTGATTAGGGATAAGCGGGGTGACGAGCGGTGGTTGTATGAATCTGGGGATATTAATGACTGGTTGGGGCGGGAGTTTGGGTAACGGAAGGCTCGCACTAAGCACTGATAAAATCTCTTACAGTCGGCAAGTAGATCGCTTTCCACGCAACCCAACACTCGCAGCCAAAACGCACCCCTAAAATCCCGAGTAACTGCGCTTTACGTTTAGGAGCAATCCTAAAAAATCTGTGTCCAGCCCTGAAATAGAATTGCACTTATTTGATCAAAATGCCCGTTGCGCCTCATCAGGCGCCTTGTATTTTAGCAACAAATGAGGACGCTTAGTGTTTTAGAACAGCACTGATTGATTAACTATTTGCCTAGCCTGTCTTAGATCTTTTGGGCAAGCCAGCAAGAAGGCGTTTTTAAAGGCCCCATTCACTCGTTTCGGCCGTGCATTCTGGTAACATTAGAAATCGTCCGTCATTGAACACTGGGCGCTATGTTGGGGATGGACACCTTGATACTGCTCGGAGCAGTACTGGATAGCTCGGTCGGAATGATGCACCAGCGAGTGATGACTTTCCCTCTGCTTTAATGCCTCTTGCACGGCCCGAATGACGAATGTTGTGTGCGGACTATCGTGTACATGGTGCCCGACGATCTTGCGTGAGTATGCGCCTGTGATCAAGCAGACGTATGCCAAGCCCTCTTGAGTCAGCATATATAGGGGATCGGCCACCCACACCTGTTCTGGCCCCGCTGCTTCAACCTGCCTTCACCCGCCCCCAGCACCTACCGGTCCTGCACACAATATGCGTCACTGGCAATAGCTTGACGGGAAAGCCAAAAACCAGCAACCCCAAACGACGCTCAGGCCTTGGACTTTCATTTCGGAAAGGACTTGCCGGACCGTTTTTTAAGTACTTTGCCCCCTGAGTCCTTTGCAGTGGATTGACCACGGATTCAAAAAACTGAGTTTTTGACTCGCCTGCGTCAATTATTCCCCAATACCCTGTTCGGGTGTAAAGGGACGTGCGGGATCCGTCATTGAGCGATCCTATCGATGGCGAATAGACGCACCCTGACTTCAGTTTTGCCGACCACGCTTGCGCCAACGTCGATCTCCCGCGAATACCATAACGCGCTTAAGTCTCTTTTCAGCTCATGTCGCCGCTCTCTACCTAGTTAACAACGATAATTCAAAGGCCACTGAATAATGCCGGCGTCTCTTACCTCACGTTTGTATAGGCATCACACACAACCCACAGGGACTGCTGAACTGAGTGTCAAAAGAACCCGGCGATTCTAGACATTCATATACAAAATACGACAAGCGCTAAAGGCATATGAACCTGAACCACTACACCAATCCCCTGCAGTTACTATCTGAATTCACCTAAAAAACATACTGCTCCCTTGAGCTACCGTAAAAACTCTGCCTTTGCCGACTCATATATCTTCCGGCCATGCAGCAACGCTATCAATAATAGTGCATCATTTGCTGCATCATCCATACCCAACGCAGATCTTGCTTGGGCTAGCCTTAACAGAATAATGGGTAGCGGCATCCGTATAGCTAAATTCTCAATTAACCCAAGCTCATAAAGACTTAGATCATTGAAATATTTCATACGAATAACCCACAAGTAAGTCTCAATTCGATCGTATATTATCACCTTATCAAACCCTCTTCGGCCACTCGCGAAGCTGATTGATGCCTCTTCTAAAGCAAATTGCCGATGGCTCTGCTCTACTATACGATAATCTCTCCAGCAAATGACCAAAGCCAACAAAAAGAGTAATAGGGTTACCACTCTCCCCAGCCTCGAAATATTAAACTTTATCTCAAGCCCAAATTCCATGAAGAAAACAAATAACCTGCGCCCTCTAAGCCATTTCAAATAATTTTCAAACTGAACTCGTCGCCCCACTGATGCACCGACAAAAAACATCGCCAAGATTAAAAAGTAACTATATGCATGAGGGTACTCAAGCAAGGAATGCGCCAATATCACGGAGTAGCCAGAAAAACTTAAGAACCCTCTCGCCGTATAAGAGCCGAAATACATTTTCAACCAAAAAAAACTAAAAACGAAAATTAAAGCCAACCCTATTGGCAACCCATTCCAAAGCAAAAAATCGACAAATATATTATGGCTGTATTGGGTCATTCCTATTGGCGGATAACTTTCGGCGACACTGAATTGTGCTACCGGGACCTGACCCCACCCCCACCCAAACCAAGGCCTTTCAAAAACCGCCTGGGCCAACGATTTCCACATAGTTAAGCGAATATCGCTTAAATGACTTCTTAGCACGCCAGCCTCTTGCTTAAACAAAAAATCAGAAAGCCCACCAAAAATCAAACCAAAAAAATAAAAGCTAATTATTAGAAATCCAACCCATAGCAATCTCCCATACAACCGCTTATTAAATACAAAAAAATTAAACAACGAAACAACGACAAAAACAAAAAGAATAACCCATGAAGTACGAGACTGGGCTAACACGGGACCGCACACCAAAAAAAAACCAGAAAGATAAACGAACGATTGTCTAATAAATTTCCTTTCATAAAGATAATAAATAGAAAATATAGACAACCAAATCAATGAAGAAAAATTGTTTGGCTGGGCCAGATTTGCATATGGCCGCGTTCCAGGCGATAAACCCGAAACAAAATAGTAGCTATCCAACTCTAACCACTGAATCAAAGCAATCCAAACAGAGACAAAACCAACAACAACAAGAACCGCGGCTACCGAGTCAAATATTTTATCGAAATCAGCCTCTTTAGGAAAAGCGCAAACAACACAAAATACAACAACGATAGAAGACAAATAAAAGAAAGCCAAAACTGCATCTTCTAAGAAGAGTATCGCACCGAACAACCACTGCAAAACAGGAACAATCGGAATAAAAAAGAAAAACAAAAAAATGACAGGAACCGTTATCGAAAACCTAAAAACAGTCACATGAAGAAACATCATAAACAGCGCTAAAAACGCTGAAAACTCGAGATAGAATGCCCCCCATGGATAATAATGATTCGGAATAAGAAAAGCCAATCCAAAGGCAAGTGCGGAAAATATGGGCAACAAAATAAATCACCTATCAATCATACCGAAGGGACCTAACACCTATACCGAAATCTCATTTCTCCTCATTCATTTATGGAGGACGAGCATAAACTTTACTCGCCAGCTAAAAAAAAACGACTTAGCACCCGATATAGCCAAACAACTTAGATATTATTTACGAACATGCAAACCACTCCAGAATTACATTCACATTATTTCGTCATATCTAAAAAATCACATTAATTAAAAACTTATTTATTTATACGATTGAACGGAAAGGAAATGAAATCTGAGATCTTAGTTATAGTAAAACGCAAATTAATATACACGAACTGCGTCAGGACAGAGCAAAATTTCCGCAACACGACCCAAAAAACCCACATACTTAGACCACGTAAATTAATTAAAAGGCTAGGGGGCGGGCACACCCCCAGCCTAAGACTAGAACTGGCCTATAATATTATCTGCAGTTAGCGGGACGATATTTGCTATCAACTGTACCTGTATTACACGTCCACTCGATCCCTCCAGCACCTACTGTAGGAGTCAAAATGACAGTAGCATCATCAGTGACTTTATCATTGTACGTTATAGTGATAGCGCCACCTGTTCCAACTGCCACAGACTTAACGGCATTTCCTTTTATCAAGGTGGAACTTGCCACTCCTGCCATGGCGTTTGTGGTTGGAAGACTTCCTTCTGAAGAGTTGTACTCTGTAACGGCTGTTCTAACAGACGAGGCAAGCCCCAACCCTTCTGAAACATGAGCACGCTTCGTATAATCCTGATAAGCCGGAATCGCCACAGCCGCCAAAATACCAATGATCGCAACAACGATCATCAATTCAATCAGAGTAAAACCCTGCTGGCTTTTGTTCATTTGAATCTTTTGCATAATTCGACCTCTATTGTCGTTTTGGTTCTTAGTAGCTCCGGGGCGGCGGAGCGTTGCCCCGTGACCGCTTTGAGCTTGGAGTAAGTTAAGCATCGCGCGTGCCAAATGCAAGATACCATACGTAAACAGCGCTCACTCAATGAGTTAAAGCATCTGCGTGACATACGTCACACAACAAAAAGAACACACCCCTAGCCGAAAAATGGCCGTGAGTGACAAATTTGGTCACCGAGCCGCCAGGCTAAAGCGCCATCAATCTGAAGACTCCCCTTGTACAATCGCAACCAAAAACCAAACTTGAGATCCAGCAACCTTTCCAAACCTACCCACTACATCTAAACTCTGTGTTCATAAATACGTGATTCAGCCACTTACAAGACTTTCCTCAGAGCACTTATGGCGAGCAACAACCGAAACGTAACGCTTACGGGCCTGGCCCGTCGATTTGTCGATG
>JBLXCH010000188.1:0-5090 GCA_048265065.1 Motiliproteus sp.
CAACGGGTCAAGGAACACGCCGAATGGCCGGCGGCGCAGTACATCGAGGAAAGCATCGTCAAGATGAGCTGGGTGGCCAGTTTCGACAAGGTCCAGCCGGTTCTCGCCGAGCTGCGCCGAAGCTGGAACAACGCCGCCGCCGTGGGCGAAATTCGTAAGCATTTGCTCAAGGCCTATGGCGACAAGGGGCTCGGCTGCTATCGCCTGGTTTTCCCGAACCTGGCGAGCGAGGTGGAGCGCTTCGGCTACTTCAACTCACGCGCGATCACCTTTTCCAAGTGGGGCAGCGAAGGCCTCAACGACCTGCGAGGAGCGCTGGCGGACTTCAACCTGCGGGTAGCGGCCGAGGGTGACGTAGAAGTACATGCAGATCGCATCCTGTTTCGCCCGAGAACCTTGCTGTTCTATGCTGAGGACAACTACGACTTCAATGACGATGGCTCGGTGTTCAGCCAGCCGCTGGGCTTCTGGAACTTCGATGGTGTCGCTCCCAGCCTGCTGGAGGCCACGGCGCATAATGCCGGCGTCGATGCGGTCTCCCGCAGCATCACGCAGCAATCGTTGTTCGGAATGAGTGCTCAGAACCAAAGGCGCTACATAGACGAGCAGCGCAAACGCTACATGCTTGTGCTGAACAGTCATTTCGCCGATTACCGGGCCAGATACAAACGAGGCGGAGACTTCCGCGTGTTTTCCGATCTGCTACGCGAACCCTTGCCACCTGGCACGCCCGCCATCACCCTGCCGAAACGCTGACATGAACAAAGCCATTCTCGCTGTATGCAGCCTTCTCGCCGCGCTCGCCCTGCTCTTTGGCTGGAGCCTGAGCGATGCGCTGAGCGCGCCGCCGTCGGTTTCGCAAGCCAGCCCGCAAGGTGGGCATTTGATCGAAAGCGTGCCGGTAAAGGGCCTGTTAGCTCCTGGCGGAGGCCTGTCGTATTTGCGCATCGTCGACCGTGCAGATCGGTCGAAGGTATATCGCAGCCCACTCTTTACCACGCGCTCAGTGGACATGCGGCCAAGCGAGGACAGCCAAACCCTGGGCGTGACCTGGATCGACTTCGACAAGCGCACCCAGGGCTTTACCCTGAGCATCCCTCAATGGCGCCCGGACTGGCGCAACATCTTCTTCAGCAATACGCCCTACAAGGTCGTGCCGAACGGGTGAGCCATAAGAACGCTGTTGAAGCTGAGCGGAACATGGCTGGATTGATGCCGGAGTGTCGTGCCGCAGTGTTCAATTTGATTGAGAGCGATAAGCGGACGGAGTGGCCAAAAAAAATAAATCTGCTTCCATTTCCGTTTCGCGTCGCCCCAGGCAACTCCGTAGGCTGGGCTTCAGCCCGCCAACCCATGGCCGAGCCGCTCTGGTGGGCTACAACCCACCCTACCCGGCTACCCCTTTGGAATCGATTCAGGACGCAGATAAGGCAGCATGTGCGCCACGTAATCGGCCTTGCCCAGATTGATCCCCTGATTACGCAATATCGAATAGGCGGTCATGACGTGGAAATAGAACTGCGCCAGCGTCCAGTCACGGGCGTATTGCTCCGCGCTCAGGTCAAAAATCATCCCGTTTGGCAGTTCGTGGGCGATTGGCTTGTCTGCCTTCGCATCCAGCGCATCGGCTGCGAGGCCGTCGAGTAACGTGACCGTCTCATCGATACGGGCATAAGCCTCTGCAAGCGATCCGGGGTGTTTGACAGCCTGTCGGCCCTCGTTCAACAGCTCGTTAATGGCAGCTGGCAGCGGCTCTCCTCTCAGACGGCACACGGCCTCCCGCGCCTGCACACAAGCAAAGCGAACCTGAGTGGACAGCGGATACATGTCGGGCGCTAGACGTGCGGATAACAGCGCCTGCGCCTCTGCTTCCGGTAGCTGGGCCTGCGCTTTCTTCAGCCAGCCTGAAAGAGTTTTGAGCATTTGTATGTAGGTTGGAACGAGGAGTGTCGTTAGCTGCATGGGTGCTGACCTGGTTGGATTAAGGGCTACGCCGTAGAACGTGACACGCTGTTATGAAGCTAGCCACTGATTGGTAAACAAATCTGTGCTTTTTCTTTCGGCTGGCCCGAAAACATGGAGGTGGCGCCCGTGGGCTTGAGGCAATCGAAGCGCTGCACGCAGCAGGCGAACTGGGTGAGCGCCAGCTGTTGAGCCATGACGAACTCAAGGCCGTGAGCGCCAAAGCCCGCGTGCAGATACGCACTGGGGAATGCCGGCCTTACAGCAATATCGCGCTGATCGCGGGCGTGACGTTCTGAGGGTTTATTGGCGCAGCGCGAAGAGCAGGCCCACCTACGCCGCCTGGGATAGCCAGGGCAGCGGGACAGGTCCGTTTTCTTGAAGTCGGCGACCGCCAAGCCAATGGACCTGTCCCCTTCCCCGTTCAGCTCTCAGCCGCCCGAGGCACGTTGCACGTAGTCCTGGTACGCAGGAATGGCGATGGCAGCGAGAATGCCCACTATCGCAACGCCAACGAAGAGAAGGCTCCAGAGCGACCAACGCCTTTGCACGCGTTGGAAGTGCTCTACGCTCTCCCACTTTTTATTCCTCCAGGCCCACTCCCGGCCCTTGATTCCAAGCGCCACTGCCATGAGAAATCCAACATACGGAAGCAGTGCAAACAGCCCTATCCACGTGCGATTACTCAACGCCCAAATCCAATTGAACATGAAGGCGCCCCAGCTCCAGCCCTTCACGCCTTCTGGAATCTCAGCGTCGCGTCCCATGCCGGAAGTATTTTCGGTAGTTACCAGCTTCGCTAGTGGCGGAGCGTATTGGTTATCCATGCTATGTCCCTATAGTTTTTGGTGTGCTTTGTGTATCAGACCAGGAGGCGGTGACCCGCGCCCTTCAACGCCGCCACCGCGGCTTCGAGATTAGCCGACTTGACCAGGATGTAATCCGTATCGAAGGTGCTCACCGCAAAAATACCGATGGCAGCCACCGCGAGCGGATCTAGGAAGGACGCCAGCACCCCCGTTTGATCAAAGGCAAACGGCCCCTGCACCTTGATCGCGCGCCAAGCCTTATCCACCCGGGCCAACCCGGCCGCGACATCCTCAGCGCAGACGATCGACAGCTCATCCGCCGTCCGGGTGATGGACAAAAAGCCCGGCGATGCCAATACCGCGCTCGGCAGGTCGGCGTTTGGCTCTAAGCGTGCGATTACAAAATTCTGTAGGAGTACGGAGAAGGAATAACTCATATTTAATCTCAGTTGTGATCATCAATGTACGCCCCATTGAGAGGCCCCCAACTGAATCCACAGCCTGCGCTCTCTGCAATACTTCTTACTCTCTCAAGAAAGCCCAACGCTACCCCGGTTGGCCGAAACTGGCATACTAAGCTAAGAAGAAAATTGGCGCCTTTAGCACATGGGTAAGATTCATAAATCTCACCGCTTTCGAGGAAACGAAAGTATGAGTTTAGCTTTTCTTGTAGTAGCAAGAGGTGCTCATTTTCAGCGTCCCACTCCAGATGATCGGATATGGTAAGCACAACGGTGCCATCTGGTGCTTGGCTTATGATGTCGACGGTTTCGGACTGATCAATACTCATAGCAATACCAGCAAACGTTTGGTTAAGGGGCCGGCTTTAGCCCGTCCCAGTGAGCGAAGCGAGCGGTTCTCACTACTTGTTAGGCTTTCTTGAGTAGCTGAATGAACTCATTGGCATCTGCAATCGCTAAGTCGTTGAACGGGTAGGGGCATTCAAACCACTTCTCATGCACTAGGTTGACTAGGTTTTGCAGTTCCTTGAAATACTGCTCGTCTGCACCTAGAGGAAACTCTCCAAGAGTTTCATTTTTCATTATTGTCTCAAGGTCATTGTGTGCCAAAAGTTTGTTGCGGGCCGCATTTAGTTTTGTTGCGAGGTTCGATAGATTCCTCTGAATGGTAAGAATATTTGTGCTCGATTCACTCCAGTCGCCAAAACGGCAGATGTAATCGATTGTCAGATTAACTTTGTTCTGCTGTATCGCTGGGTCATGAAGCTTGCAAATCTGCTGGAGAGAATATTCTTGCGTTATGATCGATAGCCTAGACGTGAAGTATCTAGCTTTACCTAAAGTATTCTCACGATTTCTATTGCTATCAAATAGCTGTTTATGTGTCGACCAGCACTCGTATGCCCAATTGCATAACTTACAAAACTCAAGAGCTGTTTCTTTCGAAACCGCGTTCATGCTGATGGCCTCCTTGCGCTTCCGCCTAACGCTAGGTTAAGGGCCGTCCAAAAGCGCAGCTTTTGGACGGCCATGTGAACGGAGCGAACGACTTGAACCGCAAGTTAGGCGGACGCTCATGATAGTTACTGGTTTCGACTGAGTGATTGCGCTTGCTAATCTTGCATAGCAACAAAGCTGCCGGCAGCCATCAGGCAAGCCAGTAGCACCAATACGCCCAATGTGATTATTCCTCCGCGCTTCTCCCTATTTGACGATAGGGCAATTTGAAGAATTTCTACCCCTTTGATAACTAGATAAAAAGCGAGCAGGTATGTAATTATTTGAAGCATTCCAGCCATGGTTTTCTCCTTTTTACTATGGCCTAAGTTTGGTTAAGGGCGAGCTCTAGCCCGTCCCAGCGAGCGAAGCGAGTGATGAGCCAATTTTTAGGCCTTTTTATCCCAGCCAACTACATAGCCATTTTCTACTGTGATTCGAAGTGCGAAGCGGTTTACACCTTGCCGATTGTATTTCCAAATTTCTTCTGTTTTTGTTTTTAACAGCTTTTTGTCGACAGCCTCTGGACTACCTAAGGAGTCTAGAAGCTGTTCAGAGGTTTGTCCTTCCCAGAAATACCCATCATAGATCTTCTGGACAAGTGTTTCGTCTTTGTATTTCTCTCGTAGATATGCGAGGCGCTGCTGCTTTTTGTTGTATTTGTACAGTGCTATTAGGGCCAGCACTCCGATAACTATAAATGATGGAGCTACCCAGCCAGACGCCTCAAATATTTTTGAAATTCCGTATATAGGAAGCCCAATAATCAAAGCAATAACGATTAAGGATGGTCTGAAAAAGACTTCCTGATTTTGACAAAATACCCGGACCCCACCCGCCGAGTTTTCCGATGAAACAGATG
>JBLXCH010000189.1:0-5065 GCA_048265065.1 Motiliproteus sp.
GGGTCTGATGTACGAACTGGATGCCATCGCCGCCGCCGTTATCGGTGGGGTATCGCTGTCCGGCGGTCGCGGCCGCGTCACCGGCACCGTGATCGGTGCACTGATCCTCGGCGTGATGCTGTCGGGCTTCACCTTCCTGCGCGTCGATGCCTACTATCAGGACATCATCAAGGGCGCCATCATCGTGGTGGCCGTGGTAGTCGACATGCACCGTCAGAACAAGCGCAGCAAGACAACCTGACGACGCAGGCCCATGTCAAGGGGCTCCTAATCATCCATCGTGGTGGCCGTGGTGGTCGACACGCACCGACAGAACAAGCGCAGCAAGAAGACCTGACGGCGCAGGCCATGACAAGAGGTTCCTAATCCTCCATCGTGGTGGCCGTGGTGGTTGACATGCACCGTCAGAACAAGCGCAGCAAGACAACCTGACGACGCTGCGCGCCAGGAGATGGTAATCGAGCGGAGGCCCGGGGTGTTCATCGCCGTCCTCTCGCTCGATCGCACAAGCGGATTGGTTCTTATCTTCTTGTACTGCCCGAGCACAGGATTTCATACTCTCCGGCATGATCAATGCCAGCTGATCAAAACGCTGATTCGCAGAGCCTCATGGGCTTACTATCCGCCTCCCCCTTGGCATCTTGTGCATTAGCACCGCATCCAGAACAATCACACCCTGGCCTTGCAAGTACCCCGGTAATCCCCCACTACCAAAGCACATACCGTCTTGCATAGATAATGGCGTATCCTACCGACCAGCGCTTGCAGGATGGCGTTAGCTTCAATGCCGCAGTCGTCACTAAGCCAGCCATACGAATGGGACCGGTCGCCTCAATCGACTGTTCCGGATATCGCCCTCGCCTGCACCTCCAGCGCCATCTTGATATCCCCCGTCAGGCATTTCACCACATTGGCGGATACCCCAAGCCGCAGGTTCCGTGGGCCACCCTGTAGCCAGAACCCTAGAAGCCGTAACGATTGCTTTCCCTGCTCCGGCCTCCCAGACTCAACATCAACATGCTGTTAATGACTCGGGCAATCAGCATCTCGCGGTCTATGTCCTCACCCGGACTACAGATATCCGCGATTGCCTTCTGATGTCGCTCGCCAAACCGCGGACTTTTCCACGAACTGGCGGCAAAATCTGCAACAGCGCTGCGCTACAAAGCCACGGGTGGTACATCGAAGCAACAACAGCCCGCGATCGGCCATTACAGACTTACTAGAGCCTTTCGGTATTGAGCAGACTGACCCGGCACACAGCAAGTCCTTGTAAGACCATGGCGAACACTAGAGCCTCCAGTAGAACCCTGGGCTAGGTTACAAGGGCCAAAGATATGCGAAACGCGACCGCTAACCGGCTAGGACGCACGCAGGTCGGTCAACGTGAATAACGAGGTCAGCTGCTTGGATTACCGGGCGATTGCGCAAGGGTGGGACGCGAACATTGGGGGGGCCCATATCCATCAAGGCGACCTGGGCTGAATGAACGCTTGGATCAACGAGTGATAGCAGGAAGGCAAGGAAACAATTAAATCTACGGTCGCGATATTATCTCGCGTTCAGGCAGACTGAAGCACAGAGCGAGGCATGCCTCATAGGCGGGGGTTGTACTTCAGAGTTGAATTCGCGCAGTACTATGATCGAATTCGCATGTTGCGGCCCTGGCAACGAAGGCTCCGCTGACAGTGATTCAGCCATGCCGCCGGAACCGGCGGGGCTTATGCCTTGTAAAACTCACCCCCTCCGCCAGCGGCGAAAGGGGTGAAAGGGGTGTTGAGGAAGAAGGAAAACTCAGCCGAACTCACTGACTTTGACAGCGCGGCCCTCAATGACCGATTTAAGTGCAGCCTCAGCTAACACCAACGCCAAACGTCCGTCTTCAAAACCCACTTCGGGAGCCACACCGTTTTCGATACTGTCGACAAAGGCATCAATCTCGGCGGCAAAAGCCTCGCTGTAACGGTCGATGAAAAAGTTCATAAGCGGCGCGCCCTGACCGGTAAACTCCGCGCGGTGAAGCGTGGTCATATTAGGACGGCGGTTTTCTGATATCACCATGCCTTCGTTGCCAAACGCTTCAACACGCTGATCGTAGCCATAGCTCGCCTGACGCGAATTATTGATGATGCACTGTTTGCCGCTAGCGGTGCTAAGAACGACCGAGACTGTGTCCCAGTCATTCAGACGCTCCATCAGCACGGGGTTGACAAGGCGCGAGCCGGTCGCGAAAACTTCAGTCACTTCTTCGCCGAGGATGAAGCGCGCCATGTCGAAATCATGGATTGTCATATCACGGAATATGCCGCCCGAGGCTTCCATATATGAGTCCGGCGCCATGCCTGGATCGCGGGACGTGATGACCACCTGATGCAACTCGCCGATTTTGCCCGCCTCGATCGCAAGACGCACAGCACGATGGCCCGGATCGAAACGCCGAACAAAACCAAGCATAATCGGCAGATCAGAGCTGGCAATGCTGTTCGCACAAGCGTTCACACGATCCAGCGACAGATCGATCGGCTTTTCGCACAGAATCGGCTTGCCCGCCACAACGGCTTGCTCGATGAAATCGGCGTGGGTGGGTGTCGAAGTCGCGATCAAAACAGCGTCAACGTCACCAGACAGGAATACATCCTCCGCCGAAGCGAAGTTGGTAACACCCAGAGTTTCTGACACCTGCGCCGCCGCCGGCGCATAGACGTCGAACACACCGGCGAGCTCCGCGCGCGGATGCGCATGGATATTTTCGGCGTGCATACGCCCAATACGGCCACAGCCGAGTACTGCAATTTTCAACATAACGTTCCCCAGAAATATCACTCAGGCAACGTTAGTTGCCAGTGTGTTAATTTGCCAATATGAATTGCTGTCGTTCCCAAAAACCTATCGCACGGGGTCGACACCAAAGGTTTACGAACCACAAGTTAAAAACACGGAATGTGCCGCATCCGGTACGGCCATGATCACCGCCTCTCCCTCACAGCAAGCATGAACTCAAAAGCGATTCTTTCGACTTCTGCGCAAGTCGCCTGCGAGTGTCCGTCATCCATTGCACCTAATCTCGAAATCGGCAGTCAATCCAGACGCCGTCTTTGGCATTCGATGCTATTGCGGCCTGAATAAAAGCAACCCCAGCAGCTCCCTCCCTCAGCCCCGGATAAGCCAAAAGCCCCTCAGGTAATGACTGTCCGTCCCGACGCGCTTCAATTGCAATAGCAAACTCCTCATATAGATTGCCCCAGGCATCCGAGAGCGCTTCTGCATGGCCACGCGGCATATGAACAAAACGCTCGGCGTCCGCAAGCATCCCGGCACCATGCCCTCGCGAAATCCGGATGTGGGCCGCATTGACTGGGCGGTGATGTAAATATTCGGGATCCTCCTGGTTCCACTCAAGCGTACCCGTCTCACCGGAAACCCTGATACGCAGTCCGCATTGAGCACCGGCAACCGCTTGGGAGATCAGCATCGAACCTGCAACACCCCCGTCAAAACGGCAATTGATGAATGCTGTATCTTCCAGCGGCTGTTCAGCGCCAAACCTGTGAAACTCGGCACGCAACTCCGTCATCTCGAGCCCGGAGATGAATTCTGCGAGATGATGGGCATGGGTGCCAATATCCGCCGTTGTCGCGGCACCGCCCACCATATAGGGGTTCTGGCGCCATGGGGTGCCAGACCACGCACTGGCGGTGGGCAGTAACGCCATCTCCTGAAAATACTCTACATGGATCTGGGTAAGGCGCCCGATCATGCCCTCCCGCACCATTTGACGGGCCTGACGCACCATCGCGTGTGCGGCGAACGAATAAGTCACGCCAAAAACAAGCCCGGTTTCGCGCTGTTTTGCAATGAGACTGCGGGCATCATCCAGCGTATTCACGAGCGGTTTATCGCTAATGATGTCGATTCCTGCATCCATGAAGGCCATGGCCACAGAATGATGAAGGTGGTTTGGAACGGTAATGGCCACGGCATCAATACCATCTTCACGGGCGGCCTCCGCACGTGCCATCTCACGCCAGTCAGTATAACTGCGATCCTCAGCCAACCCCCATTCCCGCCCCGAAGCGAGTGCAACCTCAGCGCGTGACGACAACGCCCCTGCCACGATATCCCAACGATTCGACAGCCGGGCGCCACGGGCATGGATTTTTCCGATGAAGGCCCCTGCACCACCACCGACCACACCGAGTCGCAGCTTGCGACTCGCCGTCGGAAAGCAGGGTAAGCTTTTGTTATTATTAGGCATACGTCCTCTATTTTGGCTCATTACCAGTGTTAGCCGACTGGCTTCGAATAACAGCTCGCCGACCAAGAACACAACATTAATTGCAATCATAGCTAAATTGCAACAAATTATTGTGATTGGAAGTAGGGCCAGTCAATGTTCTGCTTCGATGACCGCGTTTGTAATGTCTGTGCAGGCCCATGAAGTGGCTACATGTCTTTTGACGCCCCATCGTTCCCCCTGCTTTCCAGCAAGCTGACGAATGGCCAACTTGAACGGTTTAACCACCGCTTGATGAACCGGAGTACAACTAATTTCAGGACGATTTTCCCCATTTCAACAGGTTCGATGGTGTCTGGGCCGGTGACGACGATGCAACACTGGGCGCCAAAACTGCCATCGAAAATGCCAGTCAACACGATGAAATGCCGTTATTGGGTAGTTCCGGGACGAACAGCTCCGTGAAATTGCCACATTACGCATCTACAACAGGATTACTCTACGGCCACCCAACACCGGACAGCCCGACAGCCCGACAGCTCCCTACTGCGCTCAGCAGGGCATCAGCAACAACACAATCAACATAAATTCCGCTTTGTATTGATTTGCAATTTTTATTGCTATAAGGTTTTATCACTGAACATTAGCCGGGGATACCGCACTTCCACTCCACGGATCATTCCGTGCAAGGCACAGCTCCTGGCTTAAGCGGCAGCAATGCCCAGAGGCTGCCTGTAACGCGAACCAACCGGC
Source organism: Motiliproteus sp. (assembly GCA_048265065.1). Classification (GTDB taxonomy): domain Bacteria; phylum Pseudomonadota; class Gammaproteobacteria; order Pseudomonadales; family Balneatricaceae; genus Motiliproteus. The sequence continues at coordinate 4,988 of JBLXCH010000189.1, forward strand.
TCGGTACACCCATAAAACCAAGATCAACGCGACTGAGGGTTTCATATGCCACGCATCATTCACCATTTCATCAACGGA